>JAESSQ010000083.1 GCA_016764035.1 Gammaproteobacteria bacterium | reverse complement strand
TTAAAAATGAAATTGGTAAAGAGGGATCGATTACTTACCAATCACCATCACTTGGTCGATGCTCATTACTTTCTAACCCGTCTTTCAAATGGCAACTGCCACTGCAGTCCATTACATCAGTGATTAACAGTGGTACATCTCCAGGCCCCTTGTGCTCGCCAGGTTCGTAATCACTAGCATGGCATCCGGCACATTCTGGTTTGTATTGCGTAAATGGCCATGCAATTACCTGGTTATTTGTCGTGTGACAATCAACACAAAGCGTAGCTGTCCTGTGGTCGCCAGGATAATCAGGTGAACTATGAGTAAATAAAAGTAGTTGCAACCAATTGTTGGTTGTATGGCAATTACTACAATCTAATGTGGTAACAAAGTGCGTTGAATTTTTGCCCGTTGCTGTTGAACCATTATGACAACTTGCACACGAACCCGTAATCGCATTATGGTCAAATTTTGCTCCCAACCATGTGTTTGTACTAAAGTGACAGTCATCACATTGTGCGTTTGTTAGTAGATGCCCAGCGTTTTTTCCGGTTGCGGTAACGCCGTTGTGACAGCTAGAACAAGTGCCTGCGGCGCTTGGTGGATGATTGAATCCGGCGCCGCGCCATGTGTTTGTACTAAGGTGACAGTCATCACATTGTGCAGTTGTAGTTAGATGCCCAGCATGTTTTCCGATTGCGGTAACACCGTCGTGGCAGCTACTGCAGGTGCCTATTACAGAAGCATGATCTACTTTTCCAACTCGATTAAAAGTTATGGTGTTATGACAGTCCTCGCACGTTGGCGAAGATAGTATATGTGAAGCTGACTTACCTATAGCAATATTATTATTGTGACATCCTTCACACGTGCCCTGTACATCACCATGATCAAATTTTGCGCCTTTCCAGGTGCTATCAGTATGGCAGTCGTCACATGTGTTACTGCTTAATAGATGCTGCGGGTGCTTTCCAGGTGCCCGACTTCCGTTATGACACAAACCACAATCTAGAGGTGTCCCTTTAAATTGTCCGCCAGTGTGACAGCTTGAACAATCGATAAATGCATGCTTACCTGTTAGAGGAAAACCTGTCGAAAAGTGGTCGAATCCGATAGATGGCTCTGTGGCATGAAGCGGCGTGCCAACGATAATTAACAAAAAAACAAATAATAAACGAATAATTTTTACGATACTATATGATGTAATTATTTTTGAATTAGCCATATCTCTTTACCTTTAAAATTGAATGTTTACGTCTTTAAAACTTTTTGTACTGTGACATTTACCACACTGCCCGCCAAATTGACGATTGTGAATATCTTCATTGCGGTGGCAAAATATACAATCTTTAGATGCTTTTAATGGCCCAATCGAATTGGTTTGATGACAGTCGTAGCAACCAACGTTTTCATGTGCGCCATCTATGGTGAAATCAGTTTGTTTGTCGTGATCAAACAGCCATGTACCCCATGAATTGGGGTTATGACAAGATTCGCAATCAGTACCTAATTTTGTCTTATGTACATCTACATCTGCGTGACATTGATTACAGTCCGACTCTGTTGCGCTGTATTCACTGTTAAGGTGACATTCCTCGCATTGCGTTGCTGCGTGCATACCAATAAGTGGAAATTTCAATATGTCGTGATCAAATAAAACATTACTATGCCAACCTTCTTCATTATGACAACTGTCACATTTTTCCCCTTGTTTACCTTTATGAACATCGTCTTTTTTATGGCAGCTGATACAGTTAGATGGTGTCTTGTCATTGTATAAGTGACCTTGGTGGCATTGATTGCAGGTGACTTTTTTATGCTTACCTACTAATAAAAAATCGGTTGCTTTGTCATGATTAAACTTTTGTTTTTGCCACGTCAAAGAAGTGTGGCAGTCAGTGCATTTTTTTCCATACCTTCCTTTGTGGCTGTCATCATTTTTATGGCAGCCATAACATTGTTTAGGTAATTTTTTATTATTATCACCAGAGACGTGACAACTGTTACAAGAAATTTTTTTATGCTTACCAACTAGAGGAAAGTCAGTTTTATTATGGTTAAACTGTGTCTCTTTCCATTTTGTAGAATTATGACAAGTTTCGCATTTCTTACCATAGCCCAATTGATGCGCATCGTTTATTTGGTGACAACCAAAACACGTTGTCGGCGTGTCATTAAATTTTTGATTAATATGGCAAGATGAACAATTAACTTTTTTATGTGCACCCTTTAATAAAAAATCTGTTTTATCATGATCGAATGCTGTTTTTTTCCAATTACTTGCGTTGTGGCAGCTACCACATTTTTTACCTTGTTTTCCTTTGTGTACATCTTCTTCTTTGTGGCAATCGAAACATGCAGTTGGAGCACTGGCATGTGTTTCATTGGTTTTGTGGCATGCGTTACACGTTGTTTTTTTATGAACACCCTTTAGTGAAAAATCAGTGTTACTGTGATTAAAAGTTGATGGATTAAGTAAGACAATCTTTGCATTTCTGCCTTCATGGTCTGTGTGACAATGTTGGCAATCATTTACCGTGGACTGCGGTAGTCGACCATGAAACCCTGTGTTTTTGGTCATGTCTTTAAGGATGTTCTTATGCGTATGACACTTTACACAAAGCTGCCCCTGTTTTACTTTACTTGATGTGTCATGACATTGGTCGCAATTGTTTTCCAATTTTTCATGCGCGGTGATGACTGGTCCTGGCATTAAAATCGATTCGAATAAATCAGCGCTAGCGTTTGTATAAATCATAAGCACTGTCAATATGATAAAGATAAATCTAGCAAGAGTAACTTGTTGTGTTTTAAGCATAGCCACCGTAGATTTATTACACACACTAGTATAAATGCACGGCAAATATATGAATGATTGCAGTGATAATCATCATATAAAATAGTGGGAGATGCAGTACATGCCATAATGAAAAAAGACGTTCGTAAACTCGTATAGCTGCGGCTTTACGCAAGGCCAGCGTGTATCGGTTTACTGAAGCAATAACTGCATCATTGTCGAGTACATAAGATTCGTTATTTAAATCACATGTGACTAACTTCATCACTTGTCTTTTTAACCGGTGCGCATTGAATGCAGACGATATAACATGAAGTAAACTTATCATTATGTTTGAATGAGCCTGCATTAATCTTGCCTCCATTTTTCTAAGACGACTATTGATTTTTTCGTTCATAGAGTAGAGTTTTAGTAACTCCAGGTGATTGTTTTCTGTTTCCAGTTTAAGTTCGTTTAATGATATTCGAGCACCATATAATCCATGGTGTATATGCGTATATATATATCGACCAATCAAACCGCTGCCAGCAACTAAAACCATACTAATTAAAGCTATTGAACTATTAATTGAACCTAGTTGAAAATTGGAATGAAATAAAATCATCACGGGGCCTAAAACACCAAGCATCATATGAATACCAAACCAATAGCGAATGGGTATCCAACGTGTTAATTGTTTTACACGTTTGCTTATCGGGTACAGTAAAAGAATTAGCATTAATGTACCGCCAAGAATACCTAGAAAATAACCTGTACCGCTTTCAGCGGTTATATCATTATTATTTCGATTAAACGCGCCCCAAATTAATGCAAACGACACACTAATAAAAAAAGCATGTGAAAGAACGAAATGAATTGGTGTGCTTATGAGTCGCTTCAGTGTCATGGTATATCTTCAATAATTAATGCCCTTGAAACCACATATTTTAAATAACATAGTAATTTCACTCTAATTTGAAACAATGTCTCCACGTTTGGACTATTATAGTGGCTGTGCAAATTTATTGGTACTATTTTCCCAAATTAAATAAGTCAGGGGTAAGTTCACGCTATGCTAAAGTTAAATAATTCTTTTTTTTCAGTATGTTATGGATTTATTTGTAGTTTTTAATGCGCAATTATATTTTGCGTTATTGTTAAATAAATTACACAAGGAATTACAATGACGCTCATAATGTTGTTATACGGATTACCATTAGTAGTAATAGTGGTGTTTTATTTTTGGAACCGGCATAAAACGCATAAGAAAAGTTCGGTTATTTTTAATGAGTCAATATCTGCAGGCTTAACTGAACCTGCATCTCTTCACCCAGTTATAAACCCTGCGCTTTGCTTAGGTTGCACGAGTTGCGTTCGTGCTTGTCCAGAAAAAGATGTTTTAGGCATTATCCACCGTAAGGCACATCTTATTAATCCAACTCACTGTATAGGCCACGGTGCATGCAAAAAAGCCTGTCCATTTAATGCAATAGAATTAGTTTTTGGCACTGCAAAACGTGGTATCGATATACCTCAAGTAGGTGAAGACTTCCAAACGAATACAGCTGGAATATTTATTGCTGGCGAATTAGGTGGTATGGGCCTTATACGAAACGCGGTTAGTCAAGGCGTACAGGCTGTTGATTCAATTTGCAAACTGGATGGATTAGGCAATAGTGAACGACTTGATCTTGTTATCGTCGGTGCAGGTCCTGCGGGCATAGCTGCTTCGTTAGCTGCAAAGTCAAATAAGCTCAACTTTGTTACATTAGAGCAAGATTCTCTTGGTGGTACGGTATCGCATTATCCACGTGGGAAAATTGTTATGACTGCTCCGGTAGATTTACCCATTATTGGTAAAATGCGTTTTAAAGAAACAACAAAAGAGGCACTAATGGAGTTTTGGTCAATGGTTATTAATAAAGCTGACCTAGAAATTAAAGACAGACAGCGTGTCGAAAGCATAGAAGCTAAAGATGGAGCTGCTGACGACAAGGGGTTTATTATTAAAACAGCTGCTGACACATATGATACACGTGCAATACTATTAGCTATCGGTCGGCGTGGTACTCCGCGTAAATTAGGTGTGCCTGGTGAGGAGCAATCTAAAGTTGTCTATCGACTTATCGATGCCACACAATATAGAAATAAACATGTTCTTATCGTCGGTGGTGGTGATAGTGCACTAGAAGCGGCTGTTAGCATTGCAGAAGAGGCTGAAACAACAGTAACCATTTCATATCGTAGTGAAACATTTTCACGCGCTAAAGATAAAAATAAATCAAAAATTGCTGAAGCAGAAAAGTCAGGTCATTTACAGGTGTTAATGCAATCTAACGTGAAACAAATTGATGCCGATAGCGTTATTATTTCGACGGCAAATGACGAAATACGTATTGATAACGATGCGATAATTGTTTGTGCTGGTGGTATCTTGCCAACAGCGTTATTAAAAAGTATCGATATTAATGTGGAAACGAAATTTGGTACCGCATAAGGTATTTAGTAATAATGAAATTTTGTCTAATAGTCATATCTTTTTTTTGTTGTTTCACGCTTAACGTCAATGCAGCAACTTTATCGGATGCGAAAATAGCCATTCGAACCAAAAACTTTACGCAAGCTATTAACATTCTTGGACCACTCGCTAAAAAGGGCAATAGAGAAGCGCAGTATCAACTTGCTGTAATGACTCGCAGCGGTCAAGGTGTTAAGAGTAATGCAGGAAAGTCTGCACGCTTGATGAAGCAATCAGCTAGACAAGGATATAAACGTGCACAATACTCTTTGGGCATTTTTTATGAAGAGGGACTTGGTGTTAAAAAAAACAAAAATAATGCCATTTTCTGGTACAAAGCTGCGGCCAAACAAGGACATGGCAAAGCAAAAAAACGTTTAATAAATATACAGTCACGTGAATCTCAGTTGCTGACGGCTGGTGTGATTACCAACCCCGTTGAAAATTTTATCATAGCGGTTAGCTCAGGCAATATAACTGTTGCAAGGACATTACTAAAAAAAGAAAATATAAGTTCCAATACACGTAACAAACACAAATACCCCGTTCTTATGTTAGCAATTGAGAAAAGAGACACCGCTATGGTGAAGCTTCTCTTAAAGTATGGTGCTGATGTTAACGTTTCAGATAAATACAAAGATAAACCACTTTTAATTGCCGCCAATATAGGTGAAACAGGAATTGTCAATGAGTTAATTGTACATGGTGCGAAGTTAAGCCATAAAGATGCAAATGGTAATACTGCTTTAATGTTAGCTTCTGCTAAAGGATATTTTAAAACAGTTACTGCATTATTGAAAAAAAAATCACCCGTACATACAAAAAATAAGAACGGGGAAACAGCTATAAGCCTTGCAAAAAAAGGAAAATATGGCGCAACAATTAAACTGCTTAAAAGATACGGTGCTAAATTTCAGGTGGTGAAAAATAATGGACCAACCGTTAAGCAAAAACTTATTACATTTAATAAAAGTGCTACAGGTGTTTACAAAAATTGGCAACCGTTAATGATAGCCGTGTGGCGAGGTCAATCGGATGTGAGTAAAGCCTTATTAAGAAAAGGAGCTAATCCGAATCAGCTAGACATGGAAGGTCATACACCTTTAACGCGCGCAGCTGCACAAGGTTACGATAAAATTATTACGCAACTAGTAGACTTTAAAGCAGATATTAATCGCACTGGAAACAGTAAAAAAACGCCCCTGATGTGGGCGGCTGAACAGGGAAAGGAAAAGGCCATAAAGACACTGCTTGCATTTGACGCCAATGTGCATACCATTGATATAAATAAACGAAGGGCGTTGACATACGCTATCTTCAATAAGCATGAAGTTATAAGCAATCACTTGCTGAAAAAAAATGCAAAGACGACTAACAATCTAATTAATGGTAAAACGGATTTAATGATGGCGGTGACAACAATGTCATTAGCCACTATAAAGAACCTCGTAAATGCAGGTGCCGATATCACGGCGCAAGATTCATCGGGCCGTGATGCGCTTTGGTACGCCATCTCATCTAAACATGCACAAACCGTTGATTATCTTATTGCTAATCATGGAAATTTAAATAGTAAGGATAAAAACGGCTTGACGCTTCTTCATCAAGCTTCAATAGCAAACAATGCAGAAGTGGTAAAGTTACTTATTAATAAAGGTCTTGCAATTGACGCTACAGCTGTCGACGGCAATACACCCTTAATGTTAGCAATTAGTCGTGGGCACAATAGCGTAGCAAAAATACTAATTTCTATGGGTTCAGATATCAATAAAAATAATAATATTGGTAATACTCCGCTTATGCTTTCGGTTATAGATAACAACCCAACGTTAGTAAAAATGCTTTTAGATGCTGGCGTGGATATAAGCAGTAGAAATTATAAGCGTGAACAAGCAATAGATTTCGCAAAACAAAAAAATAATAAAATAATCACCGGTTTATTTGAAAATCATAAAAACAGCAACAAAATATTTGGAATTTTTTAAATCAGTAACTATAAGCTTTTTGCGAATATCCAGCTTGCGCCTATACCAAATATAAGGTAATTATTTTGCTCTACCAGTGGGCTATTTTCGAAAGCAGAACTTCCAATATTTTGATAGCGTAGTAACGTAAAAAAGATAATATTTTTAGTACGCCAGTTAGCAATATAGTCGACGAACAAACCACTATAGCCACCAGCTGAATCAAACTGAGGTCTTGTTAGTGTCGCAAAGGCAGGTGCAACGTTGTAGTAATATTGGTGTAGTTCGGCCGTAGAGAAGCGCAACCCGCCAGAAACCAGATATGCAAAACCTGTCTTATAAGGGCGACGAGTTTCATAGGTTAATCTTGGTTCAAATGTCCAACCAATAGTTTCAATTGAACTAAGATCAGTCGCTATGGCGATTCTTACAGGTAATTCGAGTCTAAAATGACTAGGTTTGAAGCGACCACCACTAAGCGTGAGCTCTAAAGATGGACCAATTTGTATGACGGGATCAAGATCGGGCATGCCCTGCCGTCTTTCACTGTCTTTGCTGTTCACGGGAACCGCAAAATCAGCACTTAAATTAAATTTTATTTTAGATGCTCTAAATAATGTAGCGTCAATGCCATTATCAATATTTAATCTTTCTGAACGATATAAAAAATGAGGTATTGGTATGGCGTATGTTTTACTTTGTGATGAACCTGGGTAAAAAGGTATATCTAATACCGCTATGCCAACACCGAGCTCCCATTCAGCGTTATCCGCAATAACATTGTTTGGTGCGACAGCCGTGCAGCACAGAATGAAATAAACATTGAAAATACTTCTTCGCCACATTTTAATAGAGCCCCATCGTTTTATAGAGTTTGGTGAAAACGCCGTAATTTATTTTTTATATTTACTAATAAATTCATTGACTTATAACCAGTTGGGAATATAATACCAATAAATGAGTATATCAATCAATAGTCTTCTTACTGAATGTGCGCTGAAAATACTGCGTCCATTAATACGCGTGATGATACGTAATGGTGTTTCGTCTGGCAACTTTGAAGAATTGGTGCGTAAGGCCTATGTTGACGAAGCATTTCTGAATAACAAGCTAAAAAATACCATATCTAGTGTTGCCGCACAAACTGGAT
>JAESSQ010000082.1 GCA_016764035.1 Gammaproteobacteria bacterium | reverse complement strand
TTTAGCAATGTTAAAAAATAATTGCTGAGACCACATGTCGATATTTTTTGACGGCGAGAAACCGTCGAGATACCAGACATCAACCTTCATCTGCGATTCTTCCAGTGCAGCACATGCGTCCATAAATTTAAAATGAATAACCACTTTATTATCAAACAACGAACGAGAATGTGTACTTGCTACCGCAGGTGGATAGTGTGCTAAAAATTCATCACAGTATGGCTGTAGATTTGGGTAACGTGAAATAAGCTGGGTAATAGCCTGTGGCGATAAAGGATATTTTTCTATCGCAATGTAATGTAAGGTTTTTTTCTGTTTTGTTTCGTCACAATGTTTTAACCATTCACGCATCGTTAACAAACAATTCAAACCACTTCCTAGACCTAACTCGGCGATGACAAACTGACTGCGATGCTGCCAACGCTCGGGCAATCCATTATTTTTTAAAAACACATGTTTAAATTCTGCCTCACCTGAAATATCTTCATCATCATTTGACGAATAATAAATATCATCAAACATTTCGTTGTAAGGCTGACCATCACGCCAGATTAAATTTGAATACTGCATCTAGTCTCAGGAACAGGTAAAATACACGGCTATTTATAAGAACAATCATCTTAACTTCATTTAACGAATATGCAATTAACTGATAAAACAATATTAATTACGGGTGCCAGTGACGGCATCGGCAAGGCCACCGCAATAGAGTGTGCTAAACATGGGGCAACGGTGATATTACACGGTAAAACCGTGCCAAAACTAGAAATACTCTATGATGAAATAACCAATGCCGGTTACGCTGAACCCATTATTTACCCGCTTGATTTTGATAAAATGACACCAGAAGACTGTGACACACTTAATGACGTGATTCATAAAGAATTTGGCAAGCTTGACGGCTTGTTCAATAATGCCGGTTGGCTGGGCGCTTCGTCGCCTATCGAGCAATACGATATAAAACTCTGGCATCGTGTCATACAAATTAACTTAAATGCAACATTCATGCTTACGCAGGCATGTATTCCGTTACTTAATAATGAAGCTAACAGTTCGGTCGTATTTACCCTTGATGAGAAAAATACCGCCTACTGGGGAGCCTATGGTATCGCAAAAGCTGGCCTACGTTCATTTATGGAAATCTTGTCGGATGAATTAGAAGCTACAAAAATCAATGTAACAGGTTTAATTCCTGGCAGTGTTAGAACAAGCTTTAGAACACGTGCATTTCCAGCGGAAAATCCTGCATCGCTAATCACGCCTGAGGAAGTTGCTCAAGCGGCCACCTTACTTTTGTCCGATGAGTGTCATGTCATCAATGACGAATTATCACACGGTAAAATATTTCAGCTAAACGAATTGTTACCAAGCCATTAATTACTTTTATCTTTTACAAAAATCGGTTTTACTGTTACCAGGAAATACGCCGTAGCAATGCCCGCCGAACCTAAAATCATACACATCACCATAATCTGATACCTGACCGCAATAAGCGGCGAGACTCCTGACAGTATCTGACCTGTCATCATGCCCGGTAAAGAAACCAACCCTACTGCAAACAAAGAATTAATAACGGGTATGAGGGACGCCTGCAGCGCAATTTTTCTGGCTTCGTCATAAGGAACATTTCTACTTATCTCTGCGTTTAGGCGCTCAGCAGCAAGACTAACGCTATTCATAGCGTTAGCAAATACCATGCCGGCGATTGGCACCATTGATGCCGGCGCATACCAGGGGTCAAGTGTTAAAACGCCTTGCGTAATTAACAACACAGTAAAACCACCACCAATAGCTATCGCCACAAAAGCATGTTTGTAGAGTTGCATTCTTTTATCAGCAATCGTACCTAATGCTATCCAACTCGATGCAAACACCATTATTGCCAATATGATGATAACAATACCCGCGCTATCTGACTCGAAGATATAAGTAAGAAAATAACCGATGAGCAACAATTGCACCAGCATTCGTGAAACAGCGTACAGTGCATTGGTTGAATTAAGCGACCATTTATAAAGAATAACAATGGTTATTAATGCAGGAATAAACGCCAACGATAAATTGAATATAGGAATGGCTTGTAAGGTTTGATTCATGATTGTTTTTTATGCAGCAGAAATTAAACTACTTTTGGCTCTACTCCATTAGATTAATTTCAATACCTTGCTGTCGAAGATGCTCAGCACGCTTGTCAATATAACGTTGAAAATTACTTTGCTGCTTATAAGCCCCGGACAATACATAGTCCATAGCGGACTGTATATGAAAAGCTTTTAAATAAGCATCGGTACGAAAAACTTCGGCGCCATTCTGATCAAAAAAAAGCAGGCTAGGTGCATATTTCACATCAAGTTTTTTTGCCCACTCATGGATTTCTATTTTTGTACCTGATGGCGTTACGATGACATCACTCGACCACATATCAAGCACGACCACATTAAAGCCAGATAATAATTTTATACTCTGATTACGCTTTAATATATCAAGATGTAGCTCATCACATGTGGTGCATTGCTGTTGCTCGAACATTACCAGCAGCTTTTTATCCTGCCTGCTTAGGTCCGCTGTAGAGGCCACCGTGTTAATACCATCATGAATATGACCTGTTGATGGCTGCGGACTTAGTTTCAGCATATAGTCCTGATAACTACTTACTGTTTCCTGTTTCGTTCCGATATAGTCTAATAAAGCACTAAATTTTTCTGGCGGATAATAACCATTGGCACGAAAAATTATTTGATTGTATTCATTAAAAAAAAGAATCGTCGGTGTGTATTGCACCTTTATTGCTTCAGCGAAGGCTTTTTCAGTATAGGTTCTGTCGCCTACGGTTACCTCCTGATCGCCCCACAAATTTATCGCCACCACATCAAAATACGTTTGCGTTTTATGCGCGATTTCTCGCTGAGCAAAATTGTCCTGCAATAATTTTTTACAATACGGGCAGCCGTCTTGATAATAATAAACCATCAATCGTTTATTATTATCGCTAGCTTCGGCAATATCTTCAAATAAATCGAGAAAGGATACTTTAAACCAGGTGGGTTTTTCTTCATGACCTGGATTTACCAGGCCGGCATTTAGCTCGCCTTCAGACTTGGCGACAACAGGCGATACAACAAACAGTAGCGTTAATAAGAATAGAGAAAAGTTAGCTATCGTGTGATTTTTTTTCATCGAAAACTCACGTCTATAAACAAAGGACTGTTTTATATCGAAAAACAAATCTCAAACAAAGCGTAACAATAATGCTTTTACTTGCTCTGATAATGCATGAACGAATTAATCAGTATTCCTTTTAGATTGTACTGACTTCGTTTTCTTTCTCAAGCTACTATTGCTTCGTTGACTATCACGAGACGCAGGCCATTTTGTATTTTTAACGTGCGATTTTGCACCCGATGACGTACTAAACTTTTGATTTTTAATCGATAAGTTTTTAGCTTTATTGCTTCTTTTTTTAGCATATTCATCACGGGCTTCGGGCCACTGTAGGTTTACCTCATCAAAAAACGATCTTATTTCATCGAGGGACAATTCCAGCTTTTTACCTGGTTTTAAATCACGTGGTAAATGCAAGCTACCGTAACGAACCCGGGTTAAACGACTGACTCGCATGTCCTGCGATTGCCAAAGCCGTCGCACTTCACGATTTTTACCTTCTTTTAAAATGACATGATACCAATGGTTAGCACCCTGCCCACCGACATCAATAATCTGGTCAAATTTCAGTAAACCGTCTTCTAATTCAACACCTTGTAATAAGTTGTTTATGATTTCTTTGGTTACTTCGCCATTAACTCTAACGGCATATTCACGTTCGATTTCATTCGATGGATGCATTAAATGATTCGCCAGATCACCATAATTTGTAAACAGTAATAGCCCGCTAGAATTGATATCCAGACGACCAACGCTAATCCAGCGCCCGTCTCTTAATTGGCCAATGCTGTCAAAAACGGTCTTGCGGCCTTCATCATCTTTATTTGTACAAATTTCACCTTCAGGTTTATTATATAGAATGACACGGATACGATTGACGTCAGACGTGATAACGGTACGGCGATTACCAATATTAACTTTATCACCGGCACCAACATGGTCGCCCAGTTTAGCTAGTTGGCCGTTTATGCGAATTTTTTCGTCACAGATTAAACGTTCAATTTCACGACGAGAACCAAAACCCATTCTTGCTAGTGCTTTTTGTACACGTTCTTGCGACATAATTTAACAACTCAAAAATAAATAAAAAATCGATATGCCGAAAGGCCAACGAGTCTTATAGCTAAACGTTAAACACTTGCTTTTCATCAGGCAATGCAGCTTCTTCCTGTTCTTGCGAATAGTCTGTTTCCGACAGTTCAGTATCGTCTATGGCCGAAATTTCTTCGACTTTTTCAGCGACAACGTCGATGCTTTTTGAACTATCTTCTGGCGCTGTATTTTCAGAATCATCTAGATCCAGCTCAGGGTGGATACTGTCCAGGTCTTTTATCTCGGCAAGCGTGGGTAACTGATCCAGTGTTTTTAGATTAAAGTAATCTAGAAACACTTTTGTCGTACCATAAAGCGTTGGTTTTCCTGGTACATCTTTATGACCCAAAACTTTAATCCAGTCGCGTTCAAGTAAGGTTTTAATTATATTTGAACTAACACTCACACCACGCACCTCTTCTATTTCACCACGGGTGACTGGCTGACGATATGCGATTAAGGCCATCGTTTCTAATAATGCGCGGGTATAGCGTGCTGGTTTTTCTTCCCATAAACGACCAACCCAGGTGGCGTATTCTTGCCTAACCTGTAATCGATAACCGCTGGCCACCTGCTTTAATTCATAACCGCGTGTTTGATAATCATCCGTCATCTCATGTAATGCTTTACGAATTTCATCACGGCTGGGACGTTCTTCATCAAGCTCAAAAAGGTTTTCTAATTGAATGACGGTCAAAACTCGATCGGCCGCCAACAGGACTGCTTCAAGGATACTTTTTAATTTTTTTATTTCCATGATTTATCCTCACACGTTTTCGATCAATGCTTTATTGATCATTGTTATTATTAATATTGCTTGCCACCGCGTAGTCGGCACCTACCGCTTTTAAATGAATGGGTGCAAACGCCTCAGATTGCACCAGATCAATTAATTGCTCTTTTACCAACTCAAGAATTGCAAGCAAGGTAACCACCACACCGCGGCGACCTTCTTCAATGGTGAACAGACTGGTGTAATCAGTAAAACCATCAGCACTTATCGAGCTCAATACACTGGTCATACGTTCCCGTACAGATAAAGCTTCTCGCTGAATATGGTGATGACTATACATTGCTGCGCGTGACATTGCGTCCTTAAACGCAAACAATACATCACGCAGGTCGACTTCCACAGCCGGCCTATCTTGTTGCAGCTCGGGTAGCTCTATATCGGTTAGATAAATTTCACGATTAACACGAGGTAATTCATCAATATCTTGTGCTGCTGTTTTGAAACGTTCGTATTCCTGTAAACGCCGAATTAACTCTGCGCGTGGATCATCTTCATCGAGACTTTCCGCCGGCCGTGGCAGTAGCATGCGTGATTTTATCTCCGCCAACATCGCCGCCATTAATAAGTACTCAGCCGCCAGTTCTATCTTAATGTTCTGCATCAAATCGATGTAGGTCATGTACTGTCGCGTAGTTTCTTCTAACGGGATCTCAAGAATATCCAGATTTTGACGTTTGATAAGATAAAGCAGTAAATCTAACGGCCCTTCAAACGCTTCCAAAATGACTTCTAACGCATCAGGCGGTATATATAAATCTTGTGGAACCACGGTAAGAGGTTCACCCTGAACCAGGGCAAATGGCATTTCACCCTGCGTACTTACGCTAGATGCAACCTTTGCTGCAACCTTATCTTTGTTGGTCGCCTGCTTTTCTTGATGCTTATCAGGTGTCACCGACTCAGCTTGCGGCTTTTCCTGCTGTTTTTCCAGCTGCGTCTCTTGCTGATGCTGCGTTTCCTGAATATCCGGATTTACCATAATTATCAGTTGTCCGTTGTCTTAGTATTTTTCTGTTTGAACTGGCGAAACAACATGCACCCAGTCTATCTACACAGCCTACAGGTATGCAATACCCATCGCCTTTCTAACGTCTTCGAGTGTATCACGTGCGACTTCTCTTGCGGCTTCATTGCCTTCTTCAATTATTGCCTTAACGGCCGAAATGTCTTCTTCATATTCTTTGCCTCGTTCCTGCATTGGTTGCAGCTCAGCCAGCACCAAATCAATAATCGGTTGTTTACAATCGACGCAACCTATCGACGCATTGCGACAACCATTTTGTACCCAATCACGCGTGCCATCATCAGAATAAATTTTGTGAAATTGCCACACAGGGCACTTTTCCGGATCACCTGGGTCATTTCGTCGGATACGCGCCGGATCGGTTGGCATGGTGCGTATTTTTTTGGTAACCGTATCGGTATCGTCTCGTAAGGCGATGGTATTGTTGTAGGACTTGGACATTTTTTTCCCGTCCAGCCCCGGCATTTTCGAGGCCGGTGTAAGCAACGCCTGTGGCTCGGGTAGAACTATTTTTCCTGAACCTTCGAGGTAGCCAAATAGACGTTCTTTATCGCCGATTGAAATATTCTGTTGCGAATCCAGCAAGGCCTGCGCGATACTTAAGGCTTCAACATCACCTTTTTCCTGATACTCCTTGCGGTACGAGTAAAAACTACGGGCATTTTTCTTGCCCATTTTGGCGGCGGCCTGTTTAGCTTTTTCTTCGAAATCTGGCTCACGTCCGTAGAGATGATTAAAACGTCGCGCCACTTCGCGGGTAAGCTCGACATGCGCCACCTGGTCTTCGCCAACCGGAACCATGCCTGCTTTATAAACCAGGATATCAGCACTTTGCAATAAGGGGTAACCCAGAAAGCCATAGGTTGCTAAATCTTTTTCTTTAAGTTGCTCCTGTTGATCTTTATATGTCGGCACGCGCTCCAACCAACTCAATGGCGTAATCATCGACAATAATGTGTGCAATTCGGCATGTTCAGGTATTTTTGATTGCAAAAATAATTTGGCAGATCCCGGACTGATACCCGCGGCCAACCAGTCGACCACCATTTCCCAGGTGCTCTGCTCAATAACAGATGGGTCTTCATAATGTGTGGTTAACGCATGCCAATCAGCAACAAAGAAAAAGCACTCATACTCGTGCTGTAACTGTACCCAGTTTTTTAAAACACCGTGGTAATGGCCCAAATGCAAACGACCTGTCGGTCGCATACCTGATAAAACGCGTTGGTGTTGTGTTGCTACTGTATTCAAGTTTCTTATCCTAATTGATAGCTATTGTATTTATGTTTAAAAAGCTAAAGCCCAAAAGTATGTTTAATGATTTTGACAAAATGTTCAACGATAGGCCATAAAAATCTTCCCAGTAGGCCGCTGACAAGAAGCAAAAGAATAATGACCATGCCGAACCTTTCTAACTTCATAAAAGGCATTGCTAATGACCTTGGCAGTACCCCTGCGAGTACACGACCACCGTCCAATGGCAAGATAGGTATTAGGTTCAATAACATCAGTATAATATTGATATATATACCATTTTCACCCATTGTTGCTAAAAACGTCAGGGCCGGCGCGGGGCTTAATAAAACACTGGCAAGAACAACAAACAACGCCCAGAAACAGGCCATGAAGAAATTCGACAACGGCCCTGCGATGGCAACCAATGCCATGTCCAGCAACGGCGACTTAAAATAACGCGGCTCTACCGGTACCGGTTTTGCCCAGCCCAAAATAAACCCGCTTAACATTACCAAAAACAAAGGGACTGCGATGGTGCCTACAGGGTCGATGTGTTTGAGGGGGTTTATCGTAATTCGGCCACGATTTTTTGCTGTAGGGTCACCCAACTTATAAGCAACTAGACCATGCGCGGCTTCGTGCAAGGTGATTGCAAATAAAACAGGAATCGCCCAAACAGCAATGGTGTATACAATTTCAGGCATTAAAAGATTTTAAAAAGAATGGTTGTTGGCATTTAAATAGAAAAACACAGTTTACACGAATTTCTGTTACTTTTTTAAGCTTCGCTATTAACTATTAACAGCAACTCAAAGCCCATGGTCTTTACCTTTACCGTGACGTACTATTTCTGGCAGGCCGTTAGTCAGGCGAATGACCGTTGTCGGTTCAATACCGCAATGCCCGCCATCAATAATTAAATCCACCTGTTTTTCAAGTTGCGTACGAATATCTTCAGCATCGGTAACGGGAAAATCTTCGCCGGGCATTACCAGTGTGCAGGTCATCAACGGTTGCCCCAGTTCATCGAGCAAATCATTTACCACCGGATGATTCATAACGCGCAAGCCGATATGTCGACGCTTAGGATGCATTAAACGACGAGGAACTTCGCTGGTCCCAGGAAGAATAAACGTATACGGCCCCGGCGTTAACGATTTAAGCAAACGGTATTCAGAGTTATCAATTTTAGCGTAGGTCGCAATCTCGGACAGGTCACGGCACACCAGCGTAAGGTTATGCTTGTCATCAATCTGGCGGATACGCCGCAAACGCGTTACCGCATTTTTATCACCGATATGGCAACCCAGCGCGTAACTCGAATCCGTCGGATAAACGATCACACCACCTTGGTGGATAATTTCAACCGCCTGTTTGATTAATCGCTTCTGCGGATTTTCAGGGTGTATATCGAAGTACTGGCTCATGAATTTCTACATCTACTGTATATGGAAGTTGTGAAAATTCACGAATAAAATATTCAGGATCTTCAGAAATTTAAAACGTGTGAATTTTACACTGTCTTACAAATAAAACCTTAGCATTTCTTCAGCAGGAAGAAATCTTACTGGCTAAACCATCCGTAGAAAAACCTTGTTATTTTATGTATAAACCGTGCTTGTTATTTTATTTATAACCCGTGTATGAACCTTACCTTGTCATCTCGACAAAAAACTTTCTTGTCATCAAACTTTCTTGTCGTCTCAAGCAAAACCTTCTTTGTCATCTCGACCAAAGGGAGAGATCTTATAACTATCTGCATTTTCTATGTTATTTACTTTTTATTAATGAGGTTTAGGTATAATGCCGGCTTCATTCAACAACCGAAACGTAACAGTTTAGATTAATATAATGAGATTACTCTTTGATTTTTTTCCAATTATTCTGTTTTTCGTCAGCTATTATCAGGCCAGTTTTCTCACTGAAAACACGATTATCGGCCAGCTAGTCAACCCTGATAAACCCGACTTCATCAATGCGACTATCATTGCCACCGCCGTTGCTATCATCGCCAGCTTTATTCAGGTTGGCTATCACTGGTTCAGCACACGCAAATTTGAGCGTATGCATATATTTTCTTTGGTACTAATAACCGTGCTTGGCAGCATCACCATTTTTCTTGGTAACCCGGCCTTTATACAATGGAAACCCACTGTCTTGAACTGGCTGTTTGCCGGCGTCTTCCTCGGCAGCATGGTTATCGGTGAAAAGCCTATTATTCAACGTATGATGAACGAACAGATTGCCCTACCAGAAAACGTGTGGAAAAAACTTAACTTATCGTGGGTGATATTTTTCTTCATCAGCGGCGCGGCAAATCTGTATGTCGCGTTTTACTACAATATTACTGCCAGCGCAGATGCTCGAATGGACACCTGGGTAAACTTCAAGTTATTCGGCTTAATGGGCTTAACCATCGGCTTCGTCATACTACAGGCCCTCTATCTGTCACAGCACATCACTGAAGACGATGCTTCTGACGAAAAAGAAACCGGAGAAAAACCATAATGTTGTATGCCATTATTGCGCAAGACGTAGCCAACAGCCTGCAAGATCGTCTTACGGCAAGACCTAAACACCTGGAACGACTAACCGCCTTGCAAGACCAGGGTCGTTTAATCATTGCTGGTCCGCATCCGGTAATAGACTGTGAAGACCCAGGTGAAGCTGGTTTTAGTGGCAGTTTAATCGTTGCCGAATTTGAAAGTCTAAAAGCTGCAAAAGACTGGGCAGATGCCGATCCGTACGTCGCTGCCGACGTTTACGCCAATGTCACCATTAAACCGTTTAAAAAAGTCTTTCCTAAATAGTCACTACGACTATTAACTAACGACTATTTCCGATAGAATGCGCGCTGCATATGTGCCGGGGTGGCGGAACTGGTAGACGCGCCGGATTCAAAATCCGGTTCCTTCACGGGAGTGCCGGTTCGATTCCGGCCCTCGGTACCATATTTTAGAGAAGGTGATGAAACGGGATGATCTTGAAGATATCCCTGCCTTGGC
>JAESSQ010000081.1 GCA_016764035.1 Gammaproteobacteria bacterium | reverse complement strand
ATATGTGCCGGGGTGGCGGAACTGGTAGACGCGCCGGATTCAAAATCCGGTTCCTTCACGGGAGTGCCGGTTCGATTCCGGCCCTCGGTACCATATTTTACTTATTTACCGTATGTACCCGCAATATAATCATTCTTATGTGTTTGTTTAGCCTTAACCAAATACGAAACTTTTTTCACTCTCCCCTGTCCTAGAATTTAATTAAATCTTCTTAGGCACCCTCATGAAAATCCTTTCTCTCCTGGTTATATGTTTTGTATCATTCTTTACGCTATCGGCGGTCTATAGCAGTGATAGCGCTACAACTACCACTTCATCTAACTATATTAAACCGACGGACGTTGAATTAAAGCAACGCCTCACACCTCTGCAGTACTCAGTGACGCAAAATGACGACACCGAGCGACCATTCAATAATACCTATTGGGATGAAAAACGAGACGGCATCTATGTCGATATCGTCAGTGGCGAACCATTGTTTTCATCTACCCACAAATTCAAGTCTGGCACGGGTTGGCCAAGTTTTTACAAGCCGCTGGAAACCGAAAATGTTGCGGAAAACACGGATTATTATTTGATATTCCCTCGTACCGAACTGCGCAGTACCAATGCCGACTCTCACCTCGGGCATGTATTTAAAGATGGGCCAGAGCCAACCGGGCTACGCTATTGTATTAACTCGGCCGCGTTAAAATTTATTCCCAAGGAAGCGTTGCAAAAAGAAGGTTACGAAAACTATGCACATTTATTCGAGGCTACAAAATAGCCAGCATTACATTCCAACAATCTTTTTATTCTTCATCATAGATAAAGTGACGACTGTATACGTCTTCTACTTTTCGACGAGTTCTATCGCATTGCCATCGAAATCATGGCAAAAAAGTGCAGCACGTCCTGACTTGCTTTTACTGTATGCGATATCGGCCTCTTCCAGAAGCTGTATGACGTGGTCTAAATCAAATGCCTGCAGAGCAACATGTTGATCACGGCCACCATGCTTAGGTCGAGTTGCATCGGCATAAGGATTCGGCACTTCCAATAAATGGATCTGGCAGCTCCCTACCTGTAGCCAGGCACCAGGGTAACCTAGGTCAGGACGCGAACGGTCTACCTGCAAACCTAACACCCCGGTATAAAACGCCAGCGCTTTCGAGGTATCCGCAACGATAAGGCTGCAATGGTCAATCGTACCTACCAGTGGTTCCGTTAGTGTTTTTTCAACTGACTTATTTTGCGGCACAGATTACTCCTGAATCATGATGGTAAATCGCTTATAATACCGTCCCTGTCGCATTTAGCAATGCAGCAATAGCATTTACATAAACCTGATTTTTACACGACCCAGCAATGAATCCAGACCTGAAAAAACTTCAGCCTTATCCCTTTGAAAAGCTCAAAGCACTCAAAGCAGGTTGCCAACCAACCGTCGATGGCCACATCGCTTTATCCATCGGCGAACCTAAACATGATGCCCCAGCGTTCGTACTGGATTCGATAAGAGATAACCTGAATGCGATTAATCGATATCCTTTAACCAAAGGAAGTATCGAGCTAAGAACAACGATAAGCCAGTGGTTATGCAGGCGTTTCCAACTGCCGAAAAATGCTCTAGACCCGGAAAAACATATCTTGCCCGTTAACGGCACACGTGAAGCCTTATTTTCATTCGCGCAATGCATAATTGAGCGCGGTGAAAATGCATTAATTTTAATGCCCAATCCGTTTTACCAAATTTACGAAGGCGCGGCTTTCCTCTCTGGTGCAACGCCCTGTTTTTATAACACGGTTAAAGAAAATAACTATCTACCTGATTTCGATGCTATCGATGAAAACACCTGGCAACGTTGCCAGATTATTTATATCTGCACACCAGGCAACCCAACGGGCAGCGTTATTTCGAAACAACAACTGTGTAAGCTGATCGAACTTTCTCTAAAATACGATTTCATCATCGCTTCAGATGAATGCTATTCCGAAATTTATTTTGATGAAGACAAGTTACCAACTGGTTTGCTAGAGGCAGCTGTTGATTGTGGCAACGAAGGTTTTAAAAACTGTATCGTCTTCCACAGCTTATCTAAACGTTCGAACCTGCCCGGCATGCGCTCTGGGTTTGTTGCGGGTGATGCAGAAATCATTGTTTCCTATCTGCAATACCGCACCTATCACGGTTCTGCGATGCCACCCGTGCATCAAATCGCGAGCATCGCCGCATGGAATGATGAAGCACATGTTAAACACAACAGAGCACAGTACATCAAAAAATTTGATGCGGTGCTGGATATTTTAAAACCTGTTATTAAGGTTTCGCTACCCGATGCCGGATTTTATTTATGGCTTAACACGCCGGTAGATGATCAAACCTTTGCTAAAGAATTATTTGCTCAGCAGAACGTCACCGTACTGCCTGGTAGTTACCTGTCTCGCGAGAACAATGGCATCAACCCTGGTCAATATCATGTCCGCATGGCATTAGTCGCACCACTGGATGAGTGCCTAACTGCGGCGAATCGAATTAAACAATACATACAAACCTTAACCTAAAACACTATTTTGGAGAACACTATGTCAGAACTACAAAGCATCATCGAAGAAGCTTTCGAACGCCGTGCCGACATCACACCCCGTAATGTTGAAACACACGTATCGGATGCGGTGACTGAAGCTGTCAAAATGCTCGATTCAGGAGAAGCACGCGTTGCTGAGAAAAAAGATGGTGACTGGGTCGTTAACGAATGGTTAAAAAAAGCGGTGCTACTTTCTTTTCGCATCAACGACAATGAATTCATCAAAGGTGGCTTCACCAATTATTACGATAAAGTTAATTCAAAATTTGCCGATTTAAACACACGCCAGTTTCGTGATTCAGGCGTACGCGTGGTTCCGCCAGCAACAGCACGTTTCGGTTCTTACATTGCACCCAGTGTGGTATTAATGCCGTCTTACGTTAACATCGGCGCGTATGTTGACACCGGCACCATGGTTGATACCTGGGCGACTGTTGGCTCATGTGCACAAATTGGTAAAAATGTTCACCTTTCTGGTGGCGTCGGCATCGGTGGTGTTTTAGAACCACTGCAAGCCTCACCTACTATCATCGAAGATAACTGCTTTATTGGCGCACGTTCAGAAGTCGTCGAAGGCGTTATCGTCGAAGAAGGTTCTGTTATTTCGATGGGCGTTTACCTTGGTCAAAGTACAAAAATATTTAATCGCATGACAGGTGAAATTTCGTACGGTCGCATCCCTGCAGGTTCGGTTGTTGTTTCAGGTAACCTGCCATCTAAAAACGGCACCTACAGCCTTTACTGCGCTGTTATCGTAAAACAGGTAGACGCAAAAACCCGTGGCAAAGTTGGTTTAAATGAACTGTTACGCGACATAGATTAACAAGCAAGAGAAATCCAAATCCTTGAACCGCAGAGGCGCTGAGGCGCAGAGAATATTTATGCTCGACATAAAATTATTTTATATTTCTCTCTGCGTCTCAGCGCCTCTGCGGTTCAAATTTTTTATATAGTTAAAAGTCATCAGCATGATAAAAATGTACGGCATCCCAAATTGCGACACCATAAAAAAAGCGCGCAAGTGGCTAGAAAGTAACGACCTAAATTATGAATTTCACGACTATAAAAAATCAGGCGTACCCGAACAAAACTTAAAACAATGGATCAAGCAACATGGTTGGCAAACGCTTTTAAACAAACGTGGAACGACATGGCGAAAACTTGATAATGATATCAAAAACAATATCGATGAAGCATCATCGATACAAGTAATGTTGGCCAACCCGAGCGCCATTAAACGCCCTGTTCTTGAAAACGGAAAAAAACTGTTTATAGGTTTTAAAGAAGACGAATATAAAACACTGCTTTAAAACACTAAGCATTATACATTCCGCAAAAGCTGCAAACACTCAAACACCGGATCCGTAACCGGCTTAATTTTTTTACGCATGACCGTACCGATTGCATCGGTACGAGAAAATATAGGGTCAACCAGTTTCACACCTAAACAAGACAGTACAATGATTGCATACAATGAATTTTGTATATTTTCAGATGTTCCTTTTAATGCAGCCTGCACCTCTAAAATCTCATCACTGGTAGCGCAAAGTAACCTTGCCTCACTACAGATAGATTCCATATCATCTTCAGAAAATTGTTCTGGAACAACCGTAACAAAATATGTTGAAACCGCAAAGAGTAAGGAAACCACCACATCTTGATTACCAGGTTTTTCGAAAGCATTCTTAATGGTTTTAATCGTCGCCTGACCTTTGGCACTAAACACTTTAACCAACATTAAAGCGTAAGGATTTTTTTGCTGCGTTAATAATTTTAATAAATTTTTAACGTTTTCATATTCTGCATGCGCATCACTTTGAAAGGGAAGATTCTCCGCAGAGGATAATAAAAAACCAACGTAGAAACTGCGCTTGTTTTTTGTTTTCGACCATAGTTTTTCTTTTTCCTGCTGACTGATTAAACCGGGTTGCAATACAAGACGAACCGACTCAATGATGTCACTCTGATCTTCTTCAAAAGGCAAAAACTCAAGTAAAAATTCTGCTAATAACTTTCCTGTTTTACCCTTAACGACAGCCTGTTTTTCTAACATACGCCGTGCATTTTCAGCCGTAGGCATCGCCCACCAGGCACGCGCTGCTAACGCATCAGTAAGACCTGAAGCATGCACCGCAGCAACAACAGCTTCTGGCTCACCAAGCAACAACAATTGCGCCAGGCTTTCATCCCTTGCCTGCCCCATCCGTGTCCAACGTTTTAGATAAACTGGATAGCCACCCGGCGATCCCATAACATGCGTACTAAGTAGTGCTTTGACTTCTTTGATATAAGTTTCGTCTTTACCGATGGCATTGAGCGGAATGCTTGCTTCACCTTTTTCGGTTAATGCAAACACCGTCATCTTCGATTCATCGATACGCACAGCATGTAAATCTTGTGCGAGCAAAACGTTTAGACGTAGATTATCTTCTGCTGAGAGTATCATTTAAAAAATACATCGCAAAAAAATGCACCGCAGAGACGCTGAGGCGCAGAGAAGTTTTCTGTTGTTTGGTTACTTATACGTTTCAAAACCATACCTATATTGTTATGTAATTTTTAGTCACATGGATAAGTTAAACAAAAAGATCAACAATGCTAAGTCTCACCCAAAAAATCATCTCTGCGCCTCAGCGTCTCTGCGGTTCAAAGTTTTTAGTTCAATTGCACCCGCACACCAAATGGCACTTTCGACTTACCTTTCACTAACCAGGTAACAGGATAATACGGTTCGACATCCGGGAAAACACCTTCAGCATCGGTAAAATACACCAGTAAGTCGGGGGCCTGATCCTGCGTTTCCAGCCATTCAAATACCGGTCTAAAATCTGTGCCGCCACCGCCACGTAATTCGATATCAAATATAAATTGATCCCACGCTTCAAATCTCCATGGGCAACCATAACTTAATGTCGAGTCACAGGTGAGCAACGTAACGCTGGCACGGACCTGACTTTTTATTGCATCAACCTCTGAGATAAACTCTTTTATCTCTTCCTCACCTATCGAACCACTGGTGTCGATAGCAACGACTATATTGGTCTCGTAACTGCGCATACCAGGGTAAACCGCGGGGTCGCCGCGCCGTGAAGAAGGCCGGGTATAGCTATAATCTTCACGCGCTGTTGCTGACATATACCTTGCCAGTAACATACGCCAGGGTAATTTTGGTTGTAACAGATGGTCGACCATCCTCGCCATATCACCTTCCAACTTACCGGATTGTAATGCCTGCTGTGCCGCGCCGGCTAATCGTTGCTCCCATTGCAGGCTTAATTCATCCTCTTGCTGCGGTGACATTGCTACAGGTTGTGACGCAGGCCCACCCTCGCCCACATCATTCTGAACTTTATCCTGCTCGCCCTGGGCTTCACTAGGTGAGTCATTTTGACTGTCACGTCTGTTTTCGTTTTTTTGACCGCCGTCGGAACTTTCTTTGTTTGATTGCTGGCCTTTATCATTCGCGTCTTCTGATTCTTTTTCGTTTTCCAGGTCGCGCTCACCACTGTTATCATTATCCTCAAGACAGGGATAAATCTCTTCAGCCGTCATACCTTCATATTCACGAAGATGCATGGCGTCAGGCGTAGGTTTCAAACCATCATTAATCAGCAAAGGATTCACCGCATAATCACAGGCTAAATCCCAGCGCATCTTCACCCGGTGGCCGCGACGGTGAAAATGCGAAAGCGCACAGTGTAACGCTTCATGCGACAGTGCAAACTGGGTTTGTTCAAGATCCAGGGCGTCAATGTAATCGTGGTTATAGTAAAACGTTTTACCGTCACTGAAAGTGCTCTCACACCATTTGGGGTCACCAGCCACCATCGGCAGACGTAACACCAATGCACCAAGAAACGGCTTGTCAAGAATTAGACGTGTTCTGGCGGTGGCGAGTTTTTTTTCAACGTCTGGGTAATTGTTCATATCTCTTTAAAAACTTGAACCGCCGAGACGCGGAGGCGCAGAGTGATTATTTTATTCTTTAAAATTTAACACTTTTCGTTTAATGCCCTGTCGCAGATATGGCACATTAAAATTGATCAATAAACCAACGGATGATTCAACCAATTTCATATACGTTAATATTTGCGCTTCATGAATAGGTAATATTTTTTCAACTGTTTTTAATTCAACGACAACTGCCTCCTCAACAAACAGGTCAATCTTATAGCTAGCATTCAATGCGACCTTTTTATATAAGAGTGAAACAGCATATTGTTTATCAAAACTTATCCCTCGTGAGGCAAGCTCATAACATAAACATTCCTCATAAATCGATTCAAGCAATCCGGCACCGAGTGTTCTGTGAACCTCAATCGCAGCACCAATAATATTTTCCGTTATATCATTTAATTCCACATGCACCTCCTATGCATTTACCATTTATGTCTCAGCGCCTCCGCGCCTCTGCGGTTTTCTTTTATAATTAATACAACATCAAATCAGCAATCTTCTCTGCCCAGCTGGCAAATTCCGGTACGGTAAAAATATCCTGCCCTATCGCACGATGCATGTCTGACACCATCATCACGCCCATTTCACGTTGTGGAAAACGATTGGCGTAACGCAAAATGTTGCCATGCACTTTCATCGCATCTGCCGTATCTTTCGCTCGAATAGCACGGCCGACCAATGCCGTCGCTACCGCATATTGCAAATCGATCTCCTTAGGTGCATCGACATCATCACCGTTGATGATGGCATCGAGATTGGGCATTTGATCGAGACTGGCAATAAACGCCGCTAACTCTATACCAGCAGCTTTACCGACGCAGGCCTGCAAAGCGCCTGAAAATAATTCAGGGTGATCTTCAAACTTATGCAACGCTCGGTGTGCGAATTCCCATGAACGTGGTGAAGGAAAAGCCACAGGGTTCTGTGAGGCATCAAATTCAAACAATAAATCTTGCCTGAAACGTAAAAACGCAATAACACGTTCATCGATATTATGAGCGTATGCCCAGGCTACCCAATCATCGAGATTGATATCCACTTCATAATGCGAGAAACGATTGGCCAGTGGTGCTGGCATGCTGTAGGTTACGCCGCGATCGCCCTGCCTGTTACCGGCAGCAATTATTGCCCAGCCTGCAGGCACTTCGTACTCACCTAATTTTCGATCGAGTATTAACTGATACGCAGCCGCCGACACACTCGGTGGCGCAGAGGTGATTTCATCCAGAAACAAAATACCATTCTCGCCATGTCGGTCAGCATTCGGCAACATAGCTGGCACTGCCCATTCCACAGTATCACCAACCTTAAAAGGAATTCCGCGCAAATCACTCGGTTCCATTTGTGATAGACGGATATCGATCAACGGTGTGTTTTGCTTTTCAGCAACCCGCGCCACCATCTGTGATTTGCCAACGCCCGGCGCACCCCACAACATGACAGGTGTATGGTGACCACTTTGCGTGCTCTTGTATTCTTTTTCTACGACAGTTAATAAATGTGCAGGACGCATAACTATTATATCTATATATTATTTATGGTTAATTTTCTAAATCACGTAAAGTTACATATCATCGAAGCCAGCCAGTTTAAATAACCGCTTAGCTTCTTCCGGATTTTTTTCAATGCCATTACCTTCCTTATACATCATGGCTAACGTTGTTAGCGAGCCGACCAAACCCTGCTCACCTGCTTTGCTGAACCATTTCACAGCTTGCTGTGCATCTTTTTCTACGCATTCACCTTCCATGTACATAAAACCGAGGCCATGCTGTGCCACCGGATGGCCCTGCTCGGCTGCAGCACGCATATATTCTACGGCCCTGGCTTCATTAATAACAACACCCAGGCCATTTTGATACATGATGGCGCAACGGTGCTGCGATTCAGCATCACCCTGGTCTGCAAGGGGTGCTAAAAACTGTAGGGACTGTTTAAAGTTTTTTGTTTCGAAGGCGGCGATACCGCTAGCAAAACTGGTACTGGTATCATCGATGACGATGTTTTCATTACGCTCTTTATTTGTGGTGTTTTCAGTCATAATTACTCTAATATTTTGATGATTCGTACGAGGCACCGAGTTTATCACGCATGCATTTTACGCATATACCAATATGTACAAGAAGTACGGTAATAGGGCAATGCATCGTTACATGGATGTAACTTATTAGGGTAACGCAGGAGCGGTTACCGAGGAGCAATGGCCGACAAATACCTATATCCACTGATAGTGCCATCTTAGAAAGGTTAAAAACACGGTTATCGTGATAAATACTCCATAATACTTACCCTTCCCTCTCTAAAGAGATAGTCGCTGTGCATTCCAAATTCAACACACCCTCGGTATAATTTTAACTCAAGAAAAAGCGGCTCCATAGTAAGAGTCTGGTCGAGCATGAGGATACCAAGATGAATCAAGAATATTACAATGCAGTAACAAAAATGGAAGAAGCCGGTGTTGATCCAGAATACATCATCGGTTGGGAAGGTGGCTATGTATTAAACCCACCACGTGAAGAACAACGAGTCACCGAAGCTTATGAAGCAGGTTACGAAGACGGTAAGGAAAAAAATACTGATAACTTCAGCAACTGGGCAAAATAAACCCGTTATTGACCAACAGAATTTCTGGTTTAAAGTACACCACGTGTAATACGTTTAAAGGCTTTCATCGCATCAGGGATTTCAATATCCATCACCTGATCAGGAATCCACTTGTTATCTTTTTCACCCATTACGTCGCGCACATGCTCACCGACACGACGACGCATCTGAAACCCAGGTTGTTTATTTTCCTCAAAGGTAAAGGTGCTGTATTCATTCATACGCTCGTTCATTAACGCTACATATTCAGCACGAAAGTCTGTTTCTTTATCGGTGGAAACATCGCGGCGATTATCGTGCATAGTTTTTGCCAGGTTTAATGCTAAACCCGTAATTAGTGCTTGACGGTTTTCTACCGTATAGTCTTTAGATGAAACTATACGATCCACAACATGCACCAGAAATGCGGTAAATTCAGCTATCACATCTAAGCGCTGGAAATGCGTATCGGTCTGAAAGCCTTCGTTTTCCATATGCATAACATTGGCACTGGCCACCTTCCAGAAATTAAAACTCAGTACACTGCCTGTTTCCTCTGGCGTACGTATTTTGTTTTTATCATTCCATTTGTTCTTGATTCGGATCTTCACAATAACCTCAATGGGTACATATAAACTGCCTTGACTAGGATAGTATACTGGATAGCAACCTGCCAAAACTACGCTCCCAAATGGATACTAAACGTCAATCAATCATCGAGATAAAAGCCAATACGTTTATCTTCGAAAAACAAAACGCACTGCCTTTTGATATTTGTCAGGAGATGATTCGCCGCTTTGAAAGTGATACAGAAAACCAGTATCAGGGTCGAATTGGTCAAGGCGCTAGTGAAGAGCAGCGTATAAAACGTTCGACTGATCTGGTAACCAGCGGTAAAGAAAACTGGCAAGATCTCGATCAGGAACTGTTTCGTTCACTCGGCCAGGCGATAAACGAATTTCGCGAGCGTTACCCTTTTTTTAAAGGCACATTTAAAGATAATGGTTATGCCATACAACGTACTGATCCGGGTGAGTTTTACCACTGGCATATCGATGGCGGCAGTCACGAATTCGCAAACCGTCAACTGGTCGCCATCTGGTATTTAAATGATGTCGCAGGACCCGGCGGTGAAACCGAGTTCTCTTTTCAGAACATCAAAGTAAAACCAGAAGTCGGAAAATTATGCCTGTTCCCGCCATTCTGGACGCATGAACACCGAGGAGTAACACTGGAGCAAGGTGTTAAATACATCGCAACGACCTGGGTAGTGTTTGCCTAAGTGGTGAAACTACACGCCACCAGTAAAGTAAGCGCTGTTAATCCACAGGTGAACATAGATACTAGCGATATAACCAACAGCAATCGCTGGCGTCCACTTGAGATGACCAAAGAATGTATATTTTCCACGCGCCTGCCCCATCAACGCCACACCCGCAGCCGAACCAACAGAAAGTAGCGAACCACCAACACCTGCCGTCAGCGTTACCAATAACCACTGCCCGGTCGACATATCAGGATTCATGGTTAATACGGCAAACATCACCGGAATGTTATCGACGACAGCAGACAACACACCAACGGCAATATTGGCATTGGTCGCACCCCAACCGGTATACATAAGCTCCGAAACCATGCTCAGGTATCCAATAAAACCTAAACCACCCACACAAAGCACCACACCGTAGAAGAAAAACAGGGTGTCCCATTCCGCTTTTGCTACCGGTGAAAACACATCAAAGGCAACAGCCGAACCCATCTGGCCATCATGTTCAACATTATCGGGTTTCCCTTTGTGATCAAGGTGAGCTGTTTTCTTAAGGAAATATCCAAACAATTGCAGGTAACTAAGACCGGTTAACATACCTATTACTGGTGGTAAATGGAAAAAGTTATGGAAGCAAACCGCGGTAGTTATCGTTGCAAGGAATAAAAAGACAATTCGTTTTGCACCCCGTTGCATTATCACCTGCTCTCCGCCAGCCGCATCCGGCTTAACATCGGGTACCGCAGAATGCATAATTGCTGCTGGCAACAGATAGTTGACTACCGAAGGTACAAACAAGGCAAAAAATGTCCAAAATTCAACGATACCTTTTTGCCAGACCATCAAAGTGGTGATGTCGCCGAACGGTGAAAATGCACCACCAGCATTTGCTGCAACCACAATATTGACACAGGCAACCGAAACGAAGCGACTATTATCACCGCCAACGGCTAATACCACAGCGCACATCAAAAGTGCGGTAGTCAGGTTATCGGCGATAGGCGATATGAAAAATGCTAAAATACCCGTTATCCAGAACAGCGCACGAAAACCAAAACCACTTCGCACCAACCATGCTCGCAGCGCATCGAATACTCGCCTTTCTTCCATTGCATTGATGTATGTCATCGCTACCAAAAGGAAGAGCATCAACTCCGCATATTCCAGCAAATTATGACGCACAGCAGCTTCTGCCTCATGGGTTAAACCGTTACTGGCATAGAACCAACCAATAACACCCCAGATAATACCGGCACCAAGAATGACCGGTTTAGATTTACGTAGGTGCGTAAATTCTTCAGCCATAACAAAAAAATACGCCACGACAAATACACCAATCGATAAAAAACCTACCCAATGATTAGTTAGATCCAAATGTTTAGCCGCTTGTTGAGCCACATCTCCAGCTGCTATGGCATCAACCGAAATAAGCGTCGCTAATATACCCAACATAAATACGAGAAATTGTTTCATCTGTAGATTTTGAATTTTCATAATAGTTTTTTTGGTTTTTGGTTTTTGGTTTTTGGTTTTTGGTTTTTGGTTTTTGGTT
>JAESSQ010000080.1 GCA_016764035.1 Gammaproteobacteria bacterium | reverse complement strand
GTTTATAAAACCATTACCCAGGGTACCTAAAACACCGCAATGCACATCATGCGCATCCAGACATTGCGCCAAAAAATGTGCAATAGATGTTTTTCCATCGGTACCCGTAACACCGATAACATTCATCGCTAGCGAAGGCTGCTCATAATATCGAGAGGCGATTGACCCAACTTTAAATTTGAGATTATGACACTGGATACACAGTACTTTATTTGATATTGAATCCAGTATTTCATTCCTGTTTTCCAGATCGCCATCCCACAAAACAACAGTAACGCCTTTAGCGACAGCGTCTTGCGCGTATAACAAACCGTGTGTGTTATAACCTTGATGCGCGATAAACAAATTACCGCTTCGTGCTTTTCGATTATCTTGCACCAGTGCATTAACGGTTACATCTCGGCACTTATCTATCAGCGCATCATCAATAAACCCTTCAAGCAAATAGTCGAGCGCTACTTCATTTATCATGATCAAGCCCTGCCACTGTCATTACTCTGCCCCTGGTATACTTACCTACATTCATTAATTGATTTTTTGACACGCTATCTGGCGCGATATCCAGCAAGCGCATTGCTCCCGACATCACCTTACTAAATACAGGCGCAGCCACTTCGCCACCATAATGCTCGCCATTTCTTGGCTCGTCGATCATCACCACCATAACTAACTCAGGCTTATCCGCTGGCACCATGCCTGCAAAGATGGAAAGATAACGATCTTTGGCATAACCGCCGGCAACAAATTTATGCACTGTCCCTGTTTTGCCTGCAACACTGTAATTCGCAACCTTTGCACGCTTACCAGTGCCTTTATCTGTCACTACACGCTTCATCATCTTACGAACGGCACGCGCTGTTTCTATCGACATTACGCGCTGGCCATCGACAAGCTTTCCGTTCGCGTTTTTTTCATCGTATAAGAAATTTATCGGACGTAATACGCCATCGGCTGCGATAGCCGAATAGGCATGCGCTAACTGCAACGACGTAACCGACACGCCATAACCAAAGGCTAAAGAAGCACGTTCGAAATCATTAGTTAACGCATTCAATGAAAGCTGACCGCTGGCCTCGCCGGGAAAACCACTGCCTGTTACTACACCAAATCCCAGCTTCTGATACATCGACCATTGCTGCTCTGCATCCATTGTCAACGCGATTTTACTGATACCAACATTGCTGGACTTTTCCAGTACGCCACCGACATCCATATCTCCATAATTTTTATGGTCCTGAATCTTATTGCCTTTAACGTACATATAACCCGGCGCTGTCTCAACCTTATAAAACGGCTTCCAACGACCACTTTCCAATGCAGCCGCAATGGTGAACGGCTTCATTGTCGAGCCAGGCTCAAACACATCCGTTACCGCGCGATTTCTGGTTGCCTGTGGCCTCATCTGTTTTCTGTCATTAACGTTAAACGATGGCAGATTTGCCATCGCTAGAACCTCACCGGTACGTACATCAAGTACCACTGCAGAACCAGCGACAGCATCATGCTTTAACACCGCCGCTTTCAGCGTTCGATAGGTTACATACTGCAGCCTTTTATCCAGACTCAATTTTATTTCCTGACCTGGTTGCGCTGACTTGATACGCTCGATGTCAGCAACAGCACGCCCTAGACGATCACGTATCACACGTTTCTTACCAGGAACGCCTTTCAACCAGTCGTCAAATGCCAACTCAATGCCCTCCTGACCGTTATCATCAATATCCGAAAAACCGACCACGTGGGCCGCTACTTCGCCGCTAGGATAATAACGACGGTACTCATTCAGCAACGAAACCCCTGGAACATTCAACGCCATAACCTTATCCGCCAATTCTGGCGATGCATGTCGCTTCAGGTACAAAAACTCCCGGTGCGAATAGCGTTTAATTTTTTCTTTCAGACTAATAAAATCGATCGATAACAAACGTGCAACGCTCTTTAGACTCGCCAGGTCATCCTGTACTACTTTAGGATTAACCCAAACGCTATTGACCGGCGCACTGACCGCAAACGGCTCACCATGTCTATCAACAATATCACCACGATGCGCTGATATCGCGACCGTACGCAATTGCCTGGCATCACCCTGCTGCTCAAAAAACTCACTATGTAATATTTGCATATCCAGCGTTTTAGCTACCAGCGCAGTCGCTAAGAACAAAAAAACAAACATTACTGAGATGCGTCGCCACGCCATCGACGCCAACTGTTTTCTTTGATTGCGACGATACGTTTTCATTGCCGTACGAATACCACGTCATTGGAATTTGGCATCACCATCGATAAACTTTTCCTGGCAACACGTTCTATTCGCCCATGCCCTGACCATGCGCTCTGCTCTAGTTGCAGCTGACTCCATTCAGTATTTAACGCATCCACCTCGTACTTCAATTGCTGCAATTCAACAAAAAGTTTTCTGCTTTCGTGCTTACTGTATATCAGTAAAATGGCAGAACCCAGCACCATACTAAACAAAAGCGTAACCACTATTAATATGCGTTGTTTTTCACTCATATTGTTCTCTCCAGTACACGCAAACGCGCACTTCTTGCTCGTGGATTCACCTTCAATTCCTCGGCGCTCGCAATAACTGGCTTACCAACAAGCCGATAAGGTACTTCGATATCCGCTTCCATAACAGGTAGGCCAGCAGGCAACTTCGGCCGACTGGAGATGTCACGCATGAAACGTTTCACAATTCTGTCTTCGAGAGAATGAAAACTAATTACCGATAATCGAGCATCTTGTGCCAAAACTGAAACAGCCCCCTTTAATCCTTGCTCAATCGCTTGCAATTCCTCATTTAGATAAATGCGAATTGCCTGAAAACTGCGCGTTGCAGGATGTTTATGTTTTTCTTTTACGGGCATTGCATTTGAGATGATTTCAGCCAGATCAACGGTTTCTGTTATCTCGCGTTCATCACGAGTTTCCACGATGGCTGTTGCAATCCGCCGAGCGAATTTTTCTTCGCCGTATCTTTTGAGCACATTTATTAAGTCCACCAGTTTGACTCTGGCCAGCCATTGCCTGGCTGTTTCTCCCTGACTGGTATCCATACGCATATCCAACGGTCCTGAACGCAAAAAACTAAATCCTCGTCCTGCGTCATCAAGCTGTGGCGACGAAACACCAAGGTCCATCAACACGCCATCAATTTTCCCTACCAGGTCATGCTGCGCAATTACGCCTGCCAGCTGACTAAAATTACAATGCTCGATTATCAAACGTGACTCATCTGAAAATTGTTGCCTGGCAAATGCAACCGCTTCAGGATCCTGATCAAACGCAATCAATCGCCCCGCTTCATCCAACTGCTGCAGTATCGCCTGGCTATGACCGCCGCGACCAAATGTAGCGTCAATATAAACACCCGAAGCACGAATATTCAGCGATACCAGCGCCTCATCCAAAAGCACCGCCTGATGGTTAAATTCGCCCATCTAACTAAATCGATAATTCTTCTAATGCTGCAGGCAGTCCGCCACTATCACTCTCTACCGTCTCCAGCCATTCATCCTTTTTCTCTGCCCAGGTATCTTCATCCCAGATTTCCAGTTTTTTCCCCTGGCCAATCAACACCGCCTTCTTAGCCAGGCCAGCAAATTCTCGCAACATCGCTGGCAACAAAATTCTGTCTTGCGCATCCATATCCAGCTCAGTAGCATGGCCGATTAATAAACGTTGCAATAAGCGTGCTTGTTTGTTTAAACTGGGTAACTCAATTAATTTACTTTCGATGATTTCCCATTCAGGGAGAGGGTAGACCAACAAACAATGATCGCGATCAACAGTCACTACCAGACGGCCACCACAGATTTCGAACAAACGCTCGCGATAACGCGCAGGCATCGCCATTCTGCCTTTGGCATCTACTGCAATATTGTTGATTCCTCGAAAATGCATTTTTTATTGTTGTGTCTAGTATTCCAAGCGTTCACTGCGTACCGCAAATTATTCGAGGTTAGGGATTGAACGATTAGCTTTAACCACAATTCCCCACTTTCCCCCACATAATGACACTATAGGTATTGCATACCCCTACTGTCAAGCATTTTTGCATCTTCAATTACAAAAATTTCTTTAGTTGACAGCAACTTACAGGATATTTAAGAAAACCAACCAGAGCTTCCTGAGGTTATGTTTTTTAAATCATCGTCTTGATTGCCAAAGCTAATGATTTACTTTAAGTATGTGGTGTTATTTGTAAAAAATAACGATAGTCTCTGAAGAATACAGCGCAACTTTGATAGTTTTTAAACCAAAAAATTGGAGATAAAAAAGAAAAGAATTGAGAGTAGATGGTCAAACCGATATGGCTCTAATAAAAAAGGGAGTCGGCCGATAAGCCGGGTTCTGTCGAGGACAATCATTCATCTGGGATATGCATCGCTACATACCTCAAGCAACCTACCCGAATCCTCCGCGGGACGCGTCAACGGATTCCTATTTGG
>JAESSQ010000079.1 GCA_016764035.1 Gammaproteobacteria bacterium | reverse complement strand
TGCAGACGGGTTACATCGTCTAATGCTTTTGCGGTAACAATTATCTGTCCATAGGCGGTACTTGGGGATTCTGGACTATATACCAGGGTGAATCGTGTGGCGCCAGCGCCGACAAAACTGGCGGTGCTGACCACGCCGTCTTGCTTGCGTAAAAAGTCATCAATTTTTAATAAGTCATCCCGCGTCTTACGAATATCGCTACCCTCTACATTCCATAGGTCAAAGAAGAACATGGGGGTGTTGGAGTCGGGGAAGAAGCTTTGTTTGACATAGGTAAAGCCAAATAGCGAAGCCAGAAATAAAGTGATGACGATGCTCAGCGTTATATGCCTTGCATCGATGGCGATGCTTAGAATTTTACGGTATTTTTGAAAGATAAAGCCGCCGTATGGGTCTGCGCTGGGGTCACTGTTATTATCGGGCTTGAGAAATTGAACGCATAGCAGTGGCGTCATGGTGACGGCGGTGAACCAGGATAGCAATAAAGAAATGAGGATGACCCAGAACAACGAATTGGCAAACTCACCGGTTGCGTCTTGCGAAAGACCAATGGCGGCAAAGGCAAGAATACCGACGATGGTGCCGCCGAGCAGTGGCCACATCGTTGCACCAACTACTTCACTTGCGGCCTTTTTTCCATCCTCGCCTCGTTTGATACGTACCAGCATACCTTCAGCGACGACGATGGCATTATCCACAAGCATACCGAGCGCTATAATCAGTGCACCAAGAGAAATTCGTTGCAAATCGATGGCCATGACGTTCATGAACCAGACGGTGCCGGAGACAGTGATCAATAAGATTGCGCCGATAATTAGACCGGTACGCAGCCCCATGAAGAACAGCAGTACGATGATAACGATGACCAGTGCCAACACAACATTGATGATAAAACCACTAACCGATACATCGACAATACCTGGTTGGTCATAGATGGCATTTAAATGCATGCCAATAGGTGTCACGGTTTGTAATTCTGCTAAACGTTGATCCAGGCGCGCACCAACGGCGACTACGTTTTCACCAGGCAGGATTGAGATACCGACATTTAATGCGGGTTGACCGTTATAGAAATTATATTTTGCAGGTACTTCTTCATAGGCGCGTCGCACTGTGGCAATGTCCTTAATCTTAATCAGCGTATCGCTATTGCCACTGATTAATAGTTCGCCTATCTCCTGAACCGAGATGAGTTGACCGGTGGGATTGATGCGGATGTATTCATCCGCGACCCGGACGTTACCGGAATTAGAAACTAAATTTTGTGATTTTAATACGTCACTGAACTGCCTGTTCGAGATACCCAGTTTTGCCATGTTGGTGCGGGATACTTCCAGGTAAACAACTTCTTTTTGCTCGCCATCGATGGTGATTTTACGCACCCCCGGTACCAGCAGTAACTGCTCTTTTAAGATGTCGGCGTAATCTTTTATTTCACGATAGCTGTAACCGTCGCCGGTAAGGGCGTAAAACAAGCCAAAGACATCGCCAAAGTCATCGAAGACGATAGAAGGGTTGGCACCCGGTGGTAGTTCGGATTGAGCGTCGGCGACCTTGCGGCGTAATTCGTCCCAGATGTTAGGGAAATCGGCTTTTTTATATTTGTCTTTGATGACAACGGTAACTTCAGATGTACCATCTTGTGATATCGATTCGACACGTTTTAATTGTTGCAGTTGTTGTACCGCATTTTCGATGTGGTAGGTAACTTCCCTTTCAACTTCCAGTGGCGTGGCACCCGGGTAGGTGGTGAAAACCTTAGCCTCTTTAATGGTGAACTCAGGGTCTTCCAGTCGGCTGATTTCCTGCAATGCAGTAAAGCCACCCGCTACAAACAAAATAATCAAAAGCCACGTTGTCACTTTTTTTGTAACTGAATATTCAGCGATGTTCATCGAGTAATCCCTGTGTTTGTCAACGTAATAGTAAAAAGAGAGCGTTGCTGTGGTTACTGTGCCTGTTCACCCGTTTTTAGCAACGTGACCTTCATGTCTTTGCGCAAGAAGGACGCGCCAGCGATGACCACTCGATCGCCTACATTTAATCCTTCGACATGAATATTGTGGCCAGACATCAAGCCAGCGGTAACGTCTCTAGGATTAACCGTCACTGTCGCTTCATCTACAATCCATACCGTGGCTTGTTTGTTTTTGTTGGCGATGACGGCAGAAACGGGAATGGCGATAGTGGTACTGGTTTTTGATTCTTTGGCGCTAAGTTCAGCAACAACGGTCGCGGTCATGCCCGGCAAAATATTATAATTTTTTGAGGCCTTCATCATTAAGGTAATTTTGAATGTCTTTGTGTTGGGGTCAGCTTTGGTGGTGGCCTCACGAAACTTGAGTGGGAATTTTTTATTCTTGATGTTATCGAATGTGGCGTATAGGTTTCGATCATTGTCGCGGTTTTTATCGATGGCGATTATTAAATTTTCAGGCACATCGATTTTCAGTTTTAATGCAGAAACATCTTCCAGCGAGAAGATCGATTGAGAGGCCTTAATCTCTTCAAAGTTTTCAGCATGACGTTCTGCGATGTTGCCATCGAAACTGGCGATTAATTTTGTGTAGAGAAGTTCCTGTTCAGCTTCGTCGAGACCTGATTGCGCGGTGTAAAAATCAGCACGAATTTTGTTGTGGTCAACTTTTGAAATAACACCTTTTTTAACCAGTATTTTGGCACGATCAAAATTTGCTTTTGCGGTATCGAAACTCGCCTGCCTATCTTTTAGTTTTATTTTGAAATCAGTTGGGTCAAGCTCAGCAAGTATCTGCCCTTTTATAACTTCGTCGCCTTCCTTAACCAGTACTTTTTGAATTTTGCCATTAACCCGAAAAGAGATATCTGCTTTTTGAATGGCGTCAACCACAGCAGGAAAACTGCGAGAGTCTCCAGTGCTTTCGCCGCCGATGACCATGGTTTTAACGGGGCGAGAACTGGCAACGAAGGTTTGAGGTGGTTCTTCACAACCACTGAGGAAAAAGCAAGACGCAAGGATAAGCGTGATAAAAGACAGGGTTCGTTTTTCCATAATGTTGTCCTGATAGTGTAAGAACGATAGATATTTTGCTTACATAAGTAGCTCGGTTACCGTAGTAATAAAACCGCTTTATTTTTTATAATATTGTTACGGTATCGAATTATGCCGATGGTTAATAGTACTGTAATTCGGGCAGAAAAAGGTAATAAATAGAGAGGCGCTGAGATACTATCAGTTGGTGTAGTTTGCCGTGACGCCGGTGTCTGCAAGGATGACTACGTTGCGAACTTAATCGTAATCTACGATATAGGATTACTCAGCGTTAATGAACATTGTCGTCTTGTGATGTTGCAATATCTGAATCTTGCAATGGCTGTATTAAGACCCAGGGTTTGACGACAGTGGACCAGAATACCGTGTCTTGTTGGTGCCAAAGTTTAGCTTGCTCGACAGAGACTTTGGCAACCTCACCGGAAGTCAGCCATTTACTTACTTCGTCTTTATTGTCCAGTGAAAAAGCGACGGCAACATCGAGCAGGTTACTGTCGCTGCTAACATAAATTAACCAGCCGCCAGCAAATAATCGTTCCAGTTCTTTCCAGTTAATTTGAGCGGCTTCGTTATTGATGTTGGCGCGCAATACATCGATATCTTTTATTTTGTCGGTGTCGTTTGTCATGAATATTTTATGGCGTTATGGTTTGCTGGCGATAAAGTATATGGTTAGTGTTTACATGCTAAGTTTGAATTATAAACGTGTATTAACGTTTTGACTAACCTGATTATTGAATTTTTTGTTGGTACAAGCTGAAAACTATTTTGTAATTAGTTGCAGGCGAATGTCTCGCTAAGCTGTATCGACGCAGGGTGGCGTATTCGCAAATAGTACGGGGTTTGTCGGTTACTTTTATTTATCCAACCACGTACCGTAATAGAATGATGCCTCATCTTGTAAATTGAGTCGGCATCAAACAGATGAATATTTTCGTGACGAATACCAACAGTAAGCATATTGTCGATGTTAAGCCAAATGCCTTTATTGTTCGTGCGAATGCTTTTAACGTTGCCCTGAATAAGATGAAAGCCAGTGTGTTGTTGTTTTAGTTTTTTGGCATCGAGAATTTTAGTGTGTTTCCATAAGCCGGCCTTATTGCAACGTGCCTTTTTTTCATGCTTGAGATAACAGTCAGAAAAATTTGTATTGGGCGGTATGACAATGGCGCTAGCTAGGCCACGATCTAACAGTGTTACTTGAATATTTTGACCGTTGGCTAAGAAGCCATGCGCCAGGTAACGGCCGTAGTGATCCTTCGATTCATCACCGTAGCGAAGCTTGATGGTTTTATTTTTACTGAATAAGTCTGTTAGTGCTTTTTTCGCTGCGATGGCGAAAGGCTCTGCCGCTTTATATCCACGTGCCAGCTCAGGGGTGTTGATGCCGATCAATCTTACCTTGCGACCATTGTTTAGTTGTAGCGTATCGCCATCGTGTACTTTGCGAACGGCGGCCGTTGCATCGTAAGTGTTAGCAAATGAAGTGCTTAAGCACGTGCTTTGTGTGATGGCGGGCGAGGCGACCAAGTATGTTGGCGTTGTTAAAACCGCAGTTGTAAACAATAGCAGCAGATATAACTTTATCATTGTGCTATGTCGCCTCATTGTTGGATATAAAAAAGGGTTGGGCCTAAAAAAGGCGCCTCGGGTTTGTCCCTAAGCGCCTTTTTGGTTAAGCATTTGGATAGCCTGTGCGGCTATGTCAATAGCTTAAGATTTGTTGCCAAAGCGTTTATTGAATTTATCAATCTGGCCAGCGGTATCAAGAATTTTCTGTTTACCGGTGTAAAAAGGATGACACTCAGAGCAAACGTCAATGGTTAGTTCTTCTTTTTTAGCATAGGTTGAACGTGTGGCGAATGTATTGCCGCAGCTGCATTTTACGCTTATGTCATTGTATTGTGGATGTATATCAGCTTTCATGTCAGTGCTACTCTTATAGTTTGCTCGCGTTAATGTCTTTTTGCGTTAAAAATTATGGCTAAAAAACAGGGAGAGAATTCTACCCGTATGCGCTGAAGGAGGCAAGCCTTTATTTAGTTGTTGTATTAGGTGCATTTAACTTAAATGCACGGAAATTATGTCTGTGCTGGTCCATACTCTATTAATAGTACAGACGACTAAGTCGTCGTAAACAAACGTAAGGATGTTGCATGAAATTTAAAATTTTTTCGATGTTAGTCATCTTAGGCTTTATTTCAGTGATGCCGATGATATATATGGGTAAGTTTAATCCCGTAGAATTTTTTGATTCTGGTCTTAAAGATGGTATTTCAGGGTTTAACAAGCTGAAATCTAAAGCGCCTAATAGCCTTGCGAATGTGGTAGGTGATGAAAAAGTGCAGATATATAAGTGGCGTGATCAATATGGCGTAATGCAGTTTAGTAATACACCACCATTGACTGGCGGTGGTGCTGAGAAGGTAGAATTGAACACTAATGAGAATGTCGTGCAGGCAGTGAAGGTGTTGGAAAAGAAAGCCCCAGAAGAAATGGCTAAAAACGAAACACCAAACCCTTATTCGATAAAAGGCACAAAAAAAGTGTTACAGGATGCAAAGAACGTAGAGGCGATGTTACAAAAGCGTCATGACAATCAGATGAAGCTGCTAGAAGGTATGTAGTGCTGAGAAGGTATGTGCGCAAGAGAAGATCTGCCGCCCATCGTTTAACCGTCTACAACAGGTTTTCCAATATTTCGTTCAAAAATAAATAACCTTTATCTGTCGTACATATTTTACTTTTATCTAACACCAGTAACGTGCGGTCGATATGTTTTATGGCGTGCCTTAACGTATCAATATCTAGCCCGGTATTATCTTGATAGGTTTGTAGGTTGCTGCCAGCTTTTAGGCGAAGCGCATTGAGTAAAAATTCGAACACGGTGTCCTGTTGCGTTAATACTTGTGTACCAGATACGGCATTGCCTTTTAATGTCTGTTCGATGTACTGCTGTGGTTGGCGGTGTTTCCAGCGACGAGTGATATGCGCTTTGTTCTCTATCGAGACTGAATTTTTGTCATTAGTTAGCTTGCCATGTGCGCCAGCGCCGATACCGATATAGTCACCAAAGGTCCAGTAATTAATATTATGTGAACACGGCTTTGTCGGTTTTGAATAAGCAGAGATTTCATATTGCTGGTAATTATTCGCGATAAGAATGTTTTGACACTGTATCTGCATGTCCCAAAGTTGATCGGTTTCAGGTAATACAGGCGTGTGTTTATAAAAATACGTGTTTTCTTCGATGGTCAGTTGGTAGTGCGATATGTGCGGCACATCAAAACGACAGGCGGTTTCTATATCGTGTATGGCTTGTTGTACGGTTTGGTCAGGTAAGCCAAACATGAGATCAAGATTGA
>JAESSQ010000078.1 GCA_016764035.1 Gammaproteobacteria bacterium | reverse complement strand
TCAGTACCAGAATAAGGCGTACCCGTAACCGATTTACACGTACCAGGCTCGTTACCAGTAACCGATTCAGAGCGGCTAGTCATTACTCCCGTTACAGTGTTCCCTTGATGAGTTGCAGAAGCACCTACTTTGTTATCTTTCGGCTGAGGGATTTTTTCGCAAAATTCTTTAAACTGTTCCTGACCAATATAATCATCACCGGAAACGTTACGACACGACCCAGGCTCATTACCTGTGACATGTTCTGACCTATCAAGCAAACTGCCAGTTACACTTCCACCTCGCAGCGTTTTGCTGTTACCAACTTTACTTGGCACACCGGCCGATTTACTAGATTTTGTGTATTGCGAGCCTGTCAACAATGCATTAGAACCAGATTCATCACCTGTAACACTATCAGAGCGACCAACATTACTTCCTGTCATTACATTCTTTTTGTTTGTTTCTACAAGGCTTACTTTTGCCGGCGACTTCTGGCTTTTATTACCACAAAATGTTTCAGATTCTTTAGCCGCCAGGTATTCATTACCGGTGACATTCTTACAACCTCCAGCCTCATTACCAGTGACATTATCGCCTCTGCCAATTTTATTTCCACTTACAGCGTTACCATGCGAGGTAGTTGTAACAGCAACTTTAAGCGTAGATTTAACCGGATCTGTGTTGCAGAATTCATTAAAAATTTCCGCGCCCAAGTATTCGGTTCCTGTGACATCTCGACAGGTACTCGGCTCATCACCTGTTACCTGCTGACTACGTCCTACCATCGTACCTGTTAATGTTTGGCCATGTGATGTAGAACTCGCACCAACTTTCCATGGTGCGTCTTGGGCTGCAGCATTTTCGGTCTTTACTGAAGGTCTAACACGACCACATGGTTCAGACTTTTTCTGCCCGCATCTTCCCTTGCTACTGCGCTGTTCACGCACAACCTTTGCCAGATCACGACTAGACATATCAGGATTAACCGCTCTCGCTGTTTGCGCAACCGATGCAGTAGTTTTAATGCCCGCCTTTCCGCGTTTCGACATCGCAAGACGTCTTGCATAAGACGCTGCACGACCTGAGCTCATCTTGATCTTGCCAGGACGTAAACTTTTTACTGTTGGCGCGCTTGTACTTTTGTAAGTATCGGTGGCTGCACTTGTTGCTTTTTCAATGCTAGCCTTACACTCCGACTTTTTACCATTACAACCACAACCACAGGTACCGCCTGACTTTTTCTTTTCCGCTGTAGCACTTATTCGATCAGGTGCTACCCGGCTACGATCTTTACTTACAACACCAGCCTTTCCTCGACCCGACATGGCTAAGCGTCTTGCAATAGAAGCCGCTTTTCCAGAGGACACTTTACTGGACCCTTGATATACAACTGCAGAAACAGCGACAGGTTGAGACACAGCTGGCGCAGAAGCAGCAACTTTCTTTACTCTCTGTTTCTGTACAGCACTCGATTGAGCTTGGCCTAAGGCCGTTTTTCCTGTTGCTGCCAATGCTCGTCGTCTATTTCGAGACGCTTCGCGCGCAGTACTACTGTTTGCCGACTGTGTCATAGCTACCCCTAATCATTCAACTAACTAATATACGTTATCTATTGCGCCCCTAAACAGGGACGCAACCAGATCAATGCTTAAGTACGACCTTCATAGACAACAAAGCACGAACCTTGACTCTGAGCGTAACTATCATAGCCAGTCAAACGAACGTGATGATCAGGATAAGCTCTTCTACAAGCGTCTAACTCATCAACAACGTTTTGAAGGTTTGTTTCGCCAAAGAATGGGAGCTTCCACATCTGCCAGTAAATATTTCTTTGATTACTTGGATGCACGTGCTCCATAGCAGGCGTCCAACCTTGCGCAATAATGTACGCTATTTGTTTATGCACTTCTTCGGTTGTAAATTTTGGTAAAAAACTGAAAGTTTCTAAACTTTGTTTCGATTGATAATCAACCATTTCAACATTTGACATCTTAAATCCCTCGTTTTAATTTTTTTCTAGTAATTTGAATTGCAATAGGCACCTCAGTTTAGGCACCTATTGCAGCAATCAATAACTTAACCTAAAAGTCAAGCTTATCTACAGTTTCAAATTCAAATACGATTTCTTTCCATGTTTCCAAAGCCATAGCAAGCTCAGGACTGTGTGAACCAGCTTCCATAAGAATATCGCGTGCTTCACGTTCAAGCTCACGGCCCTCATTTCTTGCCTTAACACAAGCTTCTACTGCAACACGATTTGCATGTGCGCCGGCAGCATTACCCCATGGATGCCCCTGTGTACCACCACCAAACTGCAGCACTGAGTCATCACCAAAAATCTCTACCAGTGCAGGCATGTGCCATACATGGATACCACCAGAAGCAACCGCAAATACACCAGGCATTGAACCCCAGTCCTGGTCAAAGCAAACACCGCGTGAGCGATCTTCTGGAACGAATGATTCGCGAAGCTGATCAACAAAACCTAAAGTTGCATTACGATCACCTTCTAGTTTACCTACCACTGTACCTGTATGCAGATGATCACCACCTGACAAACGTAAGCATTTAGCAAGAACACGGAAATGAATACCATGCTTAGGATGACGATCAATTACCGCATGCATCGCACGATGAATATGTAACAACATTCCGTTTTTACGACACCATTTAGCCAGGCCTGTATTAGCAGTAAAACCACCTGTTAAAAAGTCATGCATAATAATTGGCTGGCCTAATTCTTTGGCAAACTCTGCACGCTCATACATCTGCTCAGGATCTGCAGCGGTAACGTTCAAGTAATGACCTTTGACCTCACCCGTCTCAGCTTCAGCTGTATTAATAGCTTCAGCAACAAATTCAAAACGATTCTGCCAACGCATGAAAGACTGACTGTTTACGTTTTCGTCATCTTTAGTAAGATCAAGTCCGCCGCGCAAACATTCATAAACTGAACGACCGTAGTTCTTCGCAGACAAACCCAATTTAGGCTTGATCGTTGCGCCTAGTAATGGACGACCATATTTATTTAATTTGTCACGTTCAACCACGATACCCATTGGTGGGCCCATGCACGTTTTAATATATGCGATTGGGAAACGAATATCTTCAAGACGTAAATGCTTCAGCGCCTTAAATCCGAATACGTTACCAACAAGTGATGTAAGTACGTTAACGATTGACCCTTCTTCAAACAGATCAATTGGATAAGCGATAAAGGTGAAAAACGCTTCAGAATCGCCAGGCACATCTTCAATGCGATATGCACGACCCTTGTAAAATTCTAAATCTGTCAGTAATTCTGACCATACAGTACTCCATGTACCTGTAGAACTCTCGGCCGCTACTGCAGCAGCGACTTCTTCATTAGGAACCCCTGGTTGGCCAGTAACTTTAAAACAGGCCAAAAGGTCCGTATCTAATGGAACATAATCTGGCGCCCAATATTTTTCTCTATATTCCTTAACACCAGCTGTATATGCTTTTTCAGACATCGTTATCTCCTACTCTAGTTTGCTTATTTAAGTGTGTTTAATTGATTAGTTTCTAGTTTCTTATTTCTAGCTTCTAATACTGCGGACAGACAATATAGAGATTACACATAAACAACTAATTGTTATTTTATTGATAACTCATAGCCTTGAATCTATACATCGCCTATATTTCTACATACTGAACGAATTCTTTAAGTCCAATACGCTCTTTAAAGCTCCACCGAAAATTTTTATTCCCTGCAGAGCTTATGTTCTTACATAAAACTGACGCAAACATGCCTCAATTTTCAAATCTAGCTCGTTCATTTAAGCTCGACGTTCTACTTTTCTTATACGTCATTGCAATCATGCGTCCTTGCAACACTGATTGCTTACAATAATGCTCGCAACATGCGTGTTTTTTCCATCATACGATAAGTTGAGCGGTTGCGATTGTAGCGAATTGCTTCACGCAGCTCAACCCAAATCACCTGATGCGACTCATCATTTCCGGGTATCAATAAATCATCATCTATTTCAACCAAAAATCGTATATCAATATGATCATGCTGAGGCTCGTGATCATTTTCATCAATGCGATGAATGTCGACATCAAACACATTCACATCAATTAGTTTGATCTGCTCATCCTCAATACCAACCTCTTCCGCCACTTCCTT
>JAESSQ010000077.1 GCA_016764035.1 Gammaproteobacteria bacterium | reverse complement strand
GCGCCTCCTAACGTTGCTGCAAAAAATTACCTGTTAATTGATTTTGCCAGTGGCAGTGTTCTTGCTGAAAAAAATGCTGATGTTCAGATCGAGCCTGCCAGTATTACCAAAATGATGACGGCTTATGTTATCTACAAAGAGCTGGATGAAGATCGGTTGTCTATGAATGACATCGTTGATATTAGTGAAAAAGCCTGGCGCATGGGTGGCTCACGCATGTATCTTGAAGTGAACACGCGCGTTTCCGTGCATGACTTATTAAAAGGTTTAATTGTACAGTCTGGTAATGACGCCAGTGTTGCATTAGCTGAGCATGTGGCCGGAACAGAAGAAGCGTTTGTGCAATTGATGAATCAGTACGCGGCAGAGTTAGGCATGAATAACACAAATTTCATGAACAGCACGGGTTGGCCTGACAAACAACATCTAACGACTGCGCGTGATATCGCTCAGTTAGCGGCAGCAATTATTCGTGAGTTTCCCGAGCATTATTCCTGGTATGCCGAAAAAGAGTACACCTACAACAATATTAAGCAGTACAACCGTAATAAATTATTATGGCGCGATAATACTGTAGACGGCATAAAAACGGGGCACACAGATTCGGCAGGATTTTGTCTGGTGTCGTCAGCCATGCGTGCGGACATGCGAGTTATTTCTGTGGTGCTTGGTACAAACAGTAAAAAAGCACGAGCCAGTGTAAGCCAGGCAGTATTAAATTATGGTTTTCGTTTCTTTGAATCGCACACGCTTTACGATGCTGGCGAAGTTATGAGTCGCCCTCGAATATGGAAGGGTGAGTTTGAAACTTTGACGGTTGGTTTGTCTGAAGATTTGGCAATCAGTATTCCGCGTGGCTCTTATGATGAACTCGATGCGACAATGGATATTGATAAAAACATTGAAGCACCGGTTAGCAAAGGGCAGCAAGTTGGTATGGTCAAGATTTCGTTGAATGACGAAGTACTTGTCTCGGTGCCTCTGGTGGCATTAGAAACGGTGGCAAAAGGTAGCCTGTTTCAAATTGCAAAAGATTATGTATTGCGTTTGCTTAACTAAGTACATGTAATAATTTTTATACGCGCTTTGGATAGTACGATTTTTTAATATTGCTAGAGATATAAACGTAGATCACGAAATATGACAATAAACACTATTTATCTAAATGGAAAGTACATGCCCATAGAGCAGGCGACGATCTCTGTGATGGACCGTGGTTTTCTTTTTGGTGACGGCATCTATGAAGTGATTCCCGTTTTTGGTAATAAGTTATTGCGACTTGACGAGCACTTAGTGCGATTACAAAACAGTTTGAACCGCATCAGTTTGTTAAACCCTCATACTGATAATGAGTGGGCAGATATTTTTTCGGCATTGTTAGAAAAAAATAATGGCGAAGATCGTGCGATTTATTTACAAATTTCACGTGGTGCGTATTCCAAGCGTGACTTATCGACGAACGCAGATTTTGCGCCGACGATATTTGTTATGGTGTTGCAGGTGACAGCGCCAGACATTGAAATAGTGTCGGCAGGAATTTCGGTAATTACGGTAGATGATTTTCGCTGGAACGCCTGTGATATTAAGTCAACGTCACTTGTCGCCAGTGTTATGTTGCGTCAACAAGCAACGGATGCGGGTGTAGAAGATGCTATTTTAATTCGCAACGGTATCGTCACCGAAGGTACGGCGAGCAATGTTTTTCTGGTGAAAGATAATATCTTGTTAACACCGCCTACAGGCTTGCAGCTTTTGCCAGGAATTACACGCGACTTGGTTATTGAAATCGCAAATAATAATGGCATCGTCGTTAAAGAACGTGAGATTAAAGAAGCTGAATTATATAATGCTGATGAAATTTGGATGACAAGTTCGACACGTGAGGTTGCGCCAGTAATTAAGCTGAACGGGAAAAAAGTGGGCGCAGGTGTTGCCGGTAGTCAGTGGAAGCGTATGATGGACTTGTATCAACGTTACAAGCAGCAGCTTCGTGGTAACGAATAAGTGTATCGAAACAAATAGTTGGGTAATAAACCAATAGTTATAATTTAAGTAATCAATATGAGTGATAAAGCAGACATAAAACTACATGATCTAACCTTGAAAGAAGGTGAGACGCTGCTCGAATTTCCATGTGAATTTCCGGTAAAAGCTATGGGTCTTACCTGCAATGAACTGGAGATTGCCGTTCTCGAAATTATCACTAGACATGTTGATAACCTAAGTGAGGGGGCGTTGAATGTGCGGCCAAGTAAAAACGGTAAGTACACCGCCATCACTATTACCATCACTGCACAAAGTAAACCTCAGCTCGATGCAATATACATGGATTTAACCGCCTGCAAATACGTTTCTATTGCGCTTTAATATTTTCTGTTAGCCATGCCATCCATCGAACCCTTAAGGTGTCGCCATCTTGGCGAAGTTGATTATGTGCAGACATGGCAAAAAATGCAGGCATTCACCGATTCTCGTCAGCCACATACGGCTGATGAGCTGTGGTTTTTACAGCACCCGCCTGTTTATACCCTGGGTAAAAATGGCAAGGTCGAACATATATTAAATGCAGGAAATATCCCGGTGATAAATTCCGACCGTGGTGGTCAGGTTACTTACCATGGCCCCGGGCAAATCGTGGTCTACATGTTATTGGACCTGAAGCGTTTAAACATAGGTGTTCGTGACCTGGTTAGCATTATTGAACAGACCCTTATTGAGTTGCTCGATGGTTACGGTGTCGAATCTGGTGCCAGACAAGATGCACCGGGTGTCTATGTAAATAATGCTAAAATAGCGGCGCTTGGCTTGCGGGTACGCAGAGGCTGCAGTTTTCATGGCCTGGCGTTAAATGTTGATATGGATCTTGAGCCATTCAGTAGAATCAACCCCTGTGGCTATGAAGGTCTGGATGTTACCCAAATTAAAGCGTTTGTTGACGATGTAAGCGTTGCCGACGTTATCGATGATCTGCAACAACGTTTATTAAAAAAACTCTGAGCTGACTCAGAAAAATAGAATGAATAACCAATATGAATAACCAAACAGCAGGCAGTCGCAATCGCGTTATTGCGGGTGAGAAATTAAAGGGCGAACAAGAAGTTGCGCGTATTCCCATTAAGGTAATACAGCCAGATCAGCTGTTACGAAAACCAAAATGGATTCGCGCAAAGTCACCTTTTAGTCCGAGCGTAAAAAAGTTAAAAGCAGTGCTACGTGAGCAGAAATTACACACCGTGTGTGAGGAAGCTGCCTGCCCGAATTTGGGTGAATGTTTTGGTAAGGGCACGGCACTTTGATCTCAGGCCGACGCATCAGAAGCTGCATGCTAATCCAAGCACCGAAAGAGAAACCCGCGACCCATGAGCCAACTGAGTTTG
>JAESSQ010000076.1 GCA_016764035.1 Gammaproteobacteria bacterium | reverse complement strand
CAAGAAATAAAAGAAGTCCTGTTCCAATTCGATACCACTAATGCCGAAACCTTCTCACAGCAAATAACCGAAATAAACTCGCGCGGTGAAATGCTACAAATCACCCGCGCCCTAAATAATGCCAAGAGCCTGTATAACCTCATCCGTTTATCGGGTGACTACGAAATGCTGGACAAGCTCGATTTTCAAAAACTCACCGTATTATCAAGAGAAGCGAATAACCGTTTAGCGTTAATTAATACCAAAGAAGCCCTGGAAAATAATGTAGATACCAGCAACTTACTCAATATCGCTTTAGAGGATGTGATCTTTGCATTCACCAAAGTTAAACAAGAGGAAATGGTGCTGGCAGATGAACTAAAAAGCACCTTACAAAAAACACGCGAAGGCTTGGGTGGAAACTTCGACCCACAAGACCCCGTATTTATCTCACTCAAAGAAGAACTGGAACGCCTGTTTAAAAAGAAAAACCTCAGCGAAGTCAGTAAAGAGCAAATGGAAGAAAACATAAAAGCCTTAAACGAGATATATAACAAGTCAAAAGAGTTAGAGCGTCAAAATCAGCTAATTAAAGCCAAATATGACAACGACGAAAAATACGCCCGTTTGCACAAACGCTTAATGGAAAAAGACCCACTGACCGACAACGAAAGCAAATTGTTTGATGCCCTAAGTGGTTTAAAGACAGAAGTTGATAAGCAAATTGAACAAAACGCAAAAATGCTAGAAAATGAAAACTTCGTTGAAAAAATGATGATGCGTTTAGTCATAGACCAGTTTAAAACCAAACATCATATCCCTTTAACTGCCACAACAACCAGGCGTATCAATAACTTACTGGTTAAAGAGTATATGAATGAATACCAAGGGCGAGTTGCTTGGTAAAGCATTTTTGAAGCGCGCTCACACAAAACAACATTTGTATTCTTTTGACATTTTGTTGTATTCGAGCTAAATTCATAAAGAAGCTCAAAATAGAAAGAGGATAGTTACCATGCGCCTTTCAATAGACGTTACAAAAGATCAGCATAAGCAGTTAAAAGCAGCCGCCGCTTTACAAGGGAAGTCCATTAAAAATTATGTGCTAGAGCGAACGCTACCCAATAGTGATGAGCAAACAGCCTTGCATGAATTAGAGGCATTCTTGAAACCGAGAGTAGAGGCGGCTAGCAACAATAGGTTATCTGAAAAATCCATAGAAAATATCTTTGATGATGTGCAACGAGAAAATAATTAATGCACACCTATGTGTTATCTAAGGATGCAGAAAAAGACCTTCGAGAGATAGCACAATACACACTTAAAGAATGGGGCGAGTCGACTTTTGCGAAATATAAAAGCGGATTAATTAAAAAGTTTAATGACATTGGCAAAAACTTAGTGGTCGAGCGTCGATTTTCAAAAATATTCCCGCAACTACAGGTCACAAAATACCGTTTCCACTACATTTTTTATCTGACAGAAGCGGTGGATAAGCCCATTATCATCGGCGTGATTCACGAACAAAGGCATATCGTTAATCGACTAAAAAATAGGCTGGAATAAATTCGTTTATTAAATGGAATATCCACATTCGATTTAGAGGGAGATAATGAATAAAACGATTCAAATACACGCCAGAAAGAACAGGCTGAATTTAACGAGTCCAGAAAAGAAAATATGGCAACAAATACTATCAAGAAAACAAACAGGTTATAAGTTTTTACGGCAACATCCAATAGGTCATTACATTCCAGACTTTTATTGTAGAGTGTTAAAATTAATTATAGAAATAGATGGTGATTCGCATTGTTTTCAGGAAGAGTATGATCTCAAAAGAACCGCTTATTTTGAGTCTAGAAAACTAAAAGTTATTCGTTTTAACAATAGAGACGTGCTTTATAACATCGAAGGTGTTGAGGACGTAATACTGCAAGAAATCACCAAGATAATCGAGTAGGGTTTTAGTCCCTCCCTTTTTCAAAGGGAGGTTAGGAGGGTTTGTTTTTAAAAGCTAAAACCCCCTCAATCCCCCTTTAAAAAAGGGGCAGGTAACGAAAGTGGTTTTTTTCTGAAAGTGAATTAATGAAAATTAATCGAATCTGCAGGTAGAAAACTATATAAGTTTTTAGTCCCTCCCTTTTGCAAAGGGAGGCTAGGTGGGTTTGTTTTTAAAAGCCAAAACCCCCTCAATCCCCCTTTAAAAAGGGGGAAGTAATATCATAAATAATGAGAATAAAATGAACGATACACAACAATTTACCCAACAAACCAAAGCACTCATCGACGATTTAAAAAGCGTTTGTGCCAACTATGGCTTAGGCAATGACGGCAACGAATTTAAAATCATCACACAGGTATTTTTGTATAAATTCCTCAACGATAAATTTGTACATGAAATCAAACAACTCGATGACAACATCGCCAAAGCAGACAGTTGGGAAGACGCGCTAAAAGCCTACAGCGCAGACGACTACGAAATGCTCACCATGCAGCTCAGTGAAAGCACGGCGGTTATTGGCCCAGACCACTTTATATCGTCTCTTTTCGCCAAACAAAACCAGCCCAACTTTGCTGATATTTTCGACACCACCTTAACCGACATCGCCAAAGACAACAGCGACATATTCTCAGTACTCACCGATGGCGGTGAGAAAATCGTATTGTTTGAAAACCTTAGTAAATACGTCACCGATAAACGTGATGATTTTTGCAAAGCCATCGTCAATAAACTCACTGGCTTTAGCTTTGAGCATATCTTCCATCAGAAGTTTGATTTTTACGCCACCATTTTTGAATACCTGATAAAAGACTACAACACCAACAGTGGCGGTAAATATGCCGAATATTTTACCCCGCATGCCGTGGCTAAAATCATGGCGCGTTGTTTGGTGCAGGATGACCAACAAGGTGTAGTGAATAACGTGACTTGTTACGACCCCTCGGCAGGTTCAGGCACGTTATTAATGAACCTCGCCCATCAAATAGGCGAAGATAAATGTACCCTGTATTCACAAGACATCTCGCAAAAATCATCGGGCTTATTACGCTTAAATCTTATTCTTAATGACTTAGTGCATTCCATTCACAACATCATTAAAGGCAACACCATACTAGAGCCGTACCACAAGCAGGCGAATGGTCAGCTAGAGAAGTTTGACTACATTGTTTCAAACCCGCCGTTTAAGCTCGACTTTTCAGACTTTAGCGCAGAGCTAGACAGCAAAGAAAACCACCAGCGATTTTTTGCAGGTATCCCCAAAGTACCACCCAAGAAAAAAGAGTCGATGGCGATTTATTTAATGTTTTTACAGCACATCATTTATTCGCTAAAAGCCAACGGCAAAGCCGCTGTGGTTGTGCCGACAGGGTTTATCACCGCGCAAAGTGGCATAGATAAAAAAATACGCCAAAAACTGGTGGATGAAAAAATGCTCGCAGGCGTAGTGAGTATGCCATCGAATATCTTTGCCAACACAGGCACAAACGTCTCCATCTTATTTATAGATAAAGAGAATAAAGGCGACGTGGTGCTGATAGATGCGTCTAACATGGGCGAGAAAGTTAAAGACGGTAAAAACCAGAAAACTCTGTTAAGCCATGCAGAAGAAGAACAGATCATTAGTACATTTAATAGCATAGAAATGGTGGATGATTTTTCTGTGGTGGTGAGTTATGAGGATATTCAAGCTAAAAATTATTCGCTGAGTGCCGGGCAGTATTTTGAGGTTAAGATTGAGTATGTGGATATTACTCAAGATGCGTTTAATAAACAGATTTCATCTATCGAAAAGAATTTAAACAGCTTCTT
>JAESSQ010000075.1 GCA_016764035.1 Gammaproteobacteria bacterium | reverse complement strand
GCAGATGCAATATTGACGAAGCTTATGGATGAAGAAGCTATTGACTGGGCAGGAGGCTACAAATTAGAAGCGATGAATGAACGTCGTGATCAATATATCAATGCACTTCGAGCAGCAGACGGTCATGATTTTACTCAATTGCTCGAATTTGTCGGGGCAAGTAACCGTTGATCGGGTAGAATAGCGTGCCTTTTTTTACATGTTATAAATGTATAAAAAGGCACTTTTATTAATGGGTGCAAACTAGGGTTTTAGGTGTATGGCAGACAGCAATTATCTCAATGAAATCAAGCGTCGAAGAACGTTTGCTATCATCTCTCACCCTGACGCGGGTAAAACTACACTGACAGAAAAGTTACTGTTATTTGGTGGCGCCATTCAAATGGCGGGTACGGTAAAAGGCAGGAAGTCGGCGCGTCATGCCACATCCGACTGGATGGAGCTGGAAAAGCAGCGTGGTATCTCGGTTACGTCATCCGTCGTGCAGTTTCCGCATAAAGACTGCATCATTAATTTACTGGATACACCCGGTCACGCCGATTTTTCGGAAGATACTTATCGTACGCTAACTGCGGTTGATTCAGCGCTCATGGTCATCGATGCCGCAAAAGGCGTTGAGGAACGTACCATTAAACTGATGGATGTGTGTCGTCTGCGTACCACGCCGATTATTACCTTTGTTAACAAGATGGATCGCGAGGCGCGTGAGCCGATCGATATTCTTGATGAGATAGAAGATATCTTAAATATTAACTGTGCACCGATAACCTGGCCGATCGGTATGGGCAAGAATTTTAAAGGTGTATTTAATCTGGCGACAGACACGGTGCAGTTTTTCAGTGCGACGCATGGCGGAAAGATACAGCAAGGTGATGTTATCAAAGGTCTAGATAACCCTCAGCTGGATGATGTTTTAGGTCATATGGCCGATGAAGTTCGTGAAGAAATCGAATTAGTTAAAGGCGCGAGTCATGCTTTTGATCTTGAAGCGTATCAAAAAGGTGAACTCACACCAGTATTTTTTGGCTCAGGCATAAACAACTTTGGTGTCGGAGAATTGCTTGATGCCTTGAATGATTTCGCCCCTGCACCCAAAGGTCGGGCAACACAAACACGTGAAGTAAAACCGGAAGAAGATAAATTTACCGGTTTTGTTTTTAAGATACAGGCCAATATGGATCCGGGTCATCGTGATCGTATCGCCTTTGTTCGTATCTGTTCGGGTACCTACAAAAAAGGTATGAAAGTAAAACACGTGCGTCTCGGCAAAGATATAAAACTCGCTGATGCAGTAACGTTTATGGCATCAGATCGTGAACATGTTGAAGAAGCTTATACCGGTGACATTATCGGTTTGCATAATCACGGAACTATGCGTATCGGAGATACATTCACCATGGGTGAAGACCTGGCATTTACCGGCATACCCAATTTTGCGCCAGAGTTATTCCGCCGCGCACAATTGAAAGACCCACTAAAAATGAAAGCGCTACAAAAAGGCTTGATGCAATTATGTGAAGAAGGTGCCACCCAGCTTTATCGGCCACTGCATAATAATGATCTAATTTTAGGTGCCGTCGGTGTTCTACAGTTTGAAGTTGTTAAATACCGTTTACTGGCAGAGTACAGTGTTGACTGTGATTTTGAAGCAGTCAACGTAACTACTGCACGGTGGATAGAGTGTAATGATGAAAAAGAGCTTGCTCGTTTTAAAAATCGTCAGACGACGAATCTGGCATTAGATCACGCGGGTGATTTGGCGTACATCGCGCCTACGCGAGTTAACTTGGACATGACCATAGAAAAATGGTCTGACATTAACTTCCTGTCTACACGTGAACATGGTATTTATTCCTGACGTATTTGATACCGTATTTGCGTGTGACAATACCTAAATGAGAACCTATTGATTTTAATAATGTCATTTCGACCAAAGGGAGAAATCTAAAATACCCTAATAATTTATTATTCAGTCGGGAATATATTGCTTTCATTTGTTTGAAATGACAACGGTTAAAAAATTTCTATAAAATAAAAATACGACGCACTTATTTCAGTGACATGATTTGTTAACTGTAATTTTAATAAACAATAACCAGGAAGAACTAATGAACATAAAGGACATGCTTACACCAACGAATGTAATGAAAGGAATCCCACTTTTACTTTTGTTACTAGCTGCTTTAAATTCATATTTTATAGTCATTGAAGGGCATGTTGGTGTGGTGAAACGCTTTGGAGAAGCGATGCATCAGGAGAATCCGGGTCTTCATTTCAAAGTGCCGTTTATTGAAACTGTAGAAATGATTGAGGTGAGAACCAGAAAAAACGCTGAGAAAATGGCTTCCAGCACTAAAGAACAAATGCCTGTTACTGTAGAAGTCTCTGTAAACTGGACGGTAAATAAAGAAGCTGCGCTAGAGCTATTTAAGAGATACGGTGGTTTGAGCCAATTTGAACAGCGTATTTTAGACCCCAGGTTTAGGTCTGCAACAAAGGATGCTATACCTCAGTTTGAAGCAGAGCAGCTTATCCAGGATAGAGCCTCAGCGATACAGGCTATCGAGCGTCGCCTTGCCGAAGAAATGGAAGGTTTTCCTGTGGTAGTAGATAACATACAAATTGAGAATATAGTTTTACCTCAAAAATACATAAGTTCTATTGAAATCAAACAAACTGAAAAAAATCTCGCAGCTGCTGAAGAGCATAAATTGGAACGACAACGCCTAGAAGCCTTGCGAGCAGTGAATACTGCTGATGCAAAAGCAAAAGGCATATTGAAAATTGCCGAAGCAGAAGCGCAGGCAATACGTCTTACTGGACTTGCAGAAGCTGAAGCGATAGAGGCAAAAGCGAAAGCACTTAAAAATAACCCTTTGATTGTAAAGTTGACAGAAGCTCAGGCCTGGGATGGTAAACTACCATCAACGATGATGGGAGAAGGTGTTATGCCAATCATGGATATACGAAGTGCTAACAAATAACTAAGAGGATAGAGCCTTTTCAAAAAATCGTAGGTACTTCCTAACGTAAGTATGTGAACGATAAAGATTAAAACTCTGCCTCCTCAACTTCGCTATATGCCTGCGCACCCTGTGGGCCAAGCAGGTCTTCGTAGCCATACCAGTCTTTGTATACGATTGTTGTTTCTTTTGAAATAGCCAGTACATCACTGCTATCGAGGTCGTCGTCAAAGGCTTTTTTAGCTGCCGCATAGACCAGTGTTAAATAATTGATATATTCTTCGACCATGACTCTGTCACCGGTTGGGCCGTGGCCGGGTACATAAGTTTTAATGTTACTTTTTAATAGCGTGTTCACCGATGATATGTTGCCGATAAACGTTCCATCCGTGGTTCGAGGAATACGTTGCGATAACACATTGTCGCCAAGAAAGACCACGGAATTTTCTACCACTTCGATCATGATGTCGGTTGTAGTATGGGCGATACCGTAGTGATGTATTTTAAAGCTTGTATCACCCACTTTGATCACATCGCTGTTATCAACTGCGTGGTTTGGTGCGACTACCTCCGTTCCCTGACTGGCGCCTTCGGTAAGTGTCTCCATGGTATTAAGCCAGCTTTCACCTTCACCATTGTGTACTGATTTGATCATTTCTGTATGGCCGTAAATTGTTACATTGGGGTAAGTGTTTTTTATTGCCTGATTAGCCAACCAGTGGTCACCGTGAATGTGCGTATTAAAAACAGCGACGATATCTTGCGGGCTTATTTTTTTTATTTCGGCTAATACATTGTTGCCAATATGGATGGTAGAACCCGGGTCGATAACGACTAAGCCTGCTGATGTTATTACAAGACCGGGGTTGTTCATAAAGCCTTTATTTTTCGAGTTTGGTAGTTCCAGTGGACCATGCATTACCCATGTGTTATCTGTTACTTGTTCGAATGCATAGGGGAAGTTTTTCGCTGTCTGTTTGTTGTTATCCGTGGTGCTTGACGCTGGTTCGCTCGAAATTGAGCATGCACACAACGAGGTGATAACGAAAAGTGAACTAAGTACTTTGATTAGAATTTTCATGCTTGGTGACCGATATGTAAGATGATGTTATGGGCATCGAGTGGTTACTTCATTTTTATTAGGTAAACAATAGTAATGCCATAGCAACGACGGCAGGGAAGGCTTGTAACCATAGTATCGAACGTTTCGCAGTTATCGCACCATAGATGCCAGCGATGATGATGCAGCTAAGAAAAAATACCAGCGCATCGAAACCGCCTGTGCTCAATAAACCCCACAATAAACCTGCGGCTAAAAAACCATTGTACAGACCCTGATTTGCAGCGAGTGGTGCAGACTGTTTTGCGTATTCTTCTGAGAGCGAAAATGTCTTTCGACCATAGGGTGTGTTCCATAAAAACATTTCAAGGATTAAAAATAATACGTGCAGAATGATAACGATGCTAATGGCGATGGTGGTTATTATGTTCATGGTATTTTCCTGAAGAGTGCTGTAAATTGATTTTGCATTTCCTGATGACCTATTGCTTGCAACTTTTTAATATTGTTTTTGGGTACCGATGCAATGTTGTCGTAATGTTCGACGGCTTTTTCGATACTGTTTTCTCGTAATATGTGCAGCATCGGATAAGGCGAGCGGTTGCTGAAGTTGGCTGCGTCATCTACTGCACTGTTTTCAAATTGGTAGTCTGGGTGGAAGCTGGCTATCTGGTATACCCCAACATAGTCTAATTCTTCGAGCAGTTGATTCGCCAGATAGAGTAAGTCGAGATAGTCATCAAACGTTTTATAGTGCACGGTAAAGATTAACAGGCTGGTTTCTATTGAATCGTTATTATCAAGTTGTTTTAAACAATCGGTAAGTTGTTGTAGGTGCTGCTGAGTGTTGTTGTCATGCTTGTCGCTAACATAATATTCGATGCCGCCGTTAGTAAATGCAGGTTTTGCGAACGGACAGAGATTTAAACCGATAACGATTTTGTCTATCCAGCATTGCGTTCTTTTGATAACCGTTTGTGCTGAATTTGACATAGATGTGTTGGCTATTAATGTGTGTCGAGTTTGGCTAGCTCATTGAGTATTTGTGTGATTAACGATTCACCCTGTTCGCCCATGCGAGAACAAAGTTTATCGACGCTGCGTTCACCGTCGATCATGTTTTTGAGAACGGCGCTAAGATTCGCCATATCGCCACCTGCATTGGCCATCTGTTCTGCCATGGTGCCGAGCATGGCAAGTGCGTTATGGTCACCACGACTTGTCTCGTTGATTAATTGCGCAAGCATGGGTGCGGCTTTACTGGCGTCACCACTGCTTTCTGTTTTTGGTAGGGTTTCTGGGTTTTGCAGGCCGCGTAAAATACTCTTCGCAATGACAGCATCTTCTTCATCCAGTCCTTCCAGGAGAGATTGGTCGCGGCTGCCGTCAACTATCTTATTAATGACATTGACCAGTGTTTGCCAACCGTTTTGAGCGGACTGCTGCAATACCTGATCCAGTTGCGGTTTAAAGCTTGGGTTATGTATCGTTTGCACCACTGCCGATACCAGGCTGGCGTGGGTTTGTAGAATATTTTCTATTTTTTCGGGTGTTGGCATTATTGTTTCGAAAACGGTTTAGAGTATTCGTAAAGCATAACGCGAGCCTTCCTTGTTTAGCAACTGTAAATGTAAATACACTTACAGTGCTTTAATTTTCTCGGCCTGCTCTTTAAATTGCTCGATGGCTTTGGTCATTTCTGCTAATCGCGTGCGTTCTTTTTCGACAACAGCGGCTGGTGCCTTATCGACAAAGTTTTTATTTACCAGCTTGGTGGTGGTCTTATCGATATTGACCTGCAGCTTGTTAATTTCTTTTTCCAGGCGAGCGAGTTCAGCGTCTTTATCGATGAGGCCGGCAAGTGGAATTAAAATTTTCATTTCGCCGACCAATGCGGTAGCCGACTCCGGTGCTTCGTCGGTGTCGCTTAGCCACTGACTTCGTTCCAGCTTTGCCAGCGTTTCGATGAATGCCTGGTTTTCGTTATAAAGTGTCTTGTCATTATTAGAAGCATTTTGTAGCAGCAACGACAAAGGTTTACCTGGTGGAATATCCATCTCGGAACGAATACGTCGTACGCCACTGATAAAAGTTTTTACCCACTCCAGTTCTGTTTCGGCTTTTTCATCAATCTTGTCAGCGTCGGATTCAGGGTAGGGCTGAATCATGATGCTGTCGCCCGTTTTTCCTGCGAGAGGCGCAACATACTGCCAACACTCCTCGGTGATAAAAGGAATAATAGGGTGGTTTAGTCGCAGGAGCATTTCCAAAACGCGCACTAATGTACGTCGAGTTCCGCGCTGTTCGTTTGCTGGCGTGGCATCGTTAAATAGTATGGGTTTGGATAATTCCAGATACCAGTCACAATAATCTTCCCAGACAAAGGCGTATAGATCTTGTGCGATTAAATCTAGTCGTGAGTTCTCACTGTGCTGTTCGATGCGCGCTTCGACACGTTGCAGGCGCGAAATAATCCAACGGTCGGCGAGCGATAAAACCACATCGGGATTATCGCTTCCGTCAGCTAATAGACCTGTATCTTTTCCTTCCGCTTGCATCAATACGTAACGTGTTGCGTTCCATAATTTGTTACAGAAGTTACGGTAACCTTCGATACGCGAAGGTGCAAAAACCACATCACGGCCGGTGGTGGCCAGTGAGGCAAAGGTGAAACGCATGGCATCAGTGCCGAAAGCTGGAATGCCATCGGGGTAATTTTTACGTGTCAGCTTTTCGATGCGTTCAATCATATGTGGTTGCATAACGGCTGAGGTGCGCTTTTCGACCAGCGCCTCGAGCTCAATGCCATCGATGATGTCTATCGGGTCGAGCACATTGCCTTTGGATTTAGACATCTTCTGACCTTCGCTGTCGCGTACAAGACCATGCACATAAACTTCGCGAAAAGGTACATCATCCATAAATTTAAGGCCAAACATAATCATGCGGGCGACCCAGAAAAAGATGATATCGAAACCGGTTACCAGTACGTTGGTCGGATAATATTTTTCGAGTTCAGGGGTTTTTTCTGGCCAGCCTAGTGTCGAAAATGGCCACAACGCGGATGAGAACCAGGTATCTAAAACGTCTTCATCCTGCATCAGTATAAAGTCGTCCGGCAATTTGTGCTTCTTGCGCACGTCGTCGATATCGTAGCCGACATAGACATTGCCGAGTTCATCATACCAGGCAGGGATACGATGCCCCCACCATATCTGGCGAGAGATACACCAGTCTTCGATGTT
>JAESSQ010000074.1 GCA_016764035.1 Gammaproteobacteria bacterium | reverse complement strand
TCATGCACATCCATACCTAACCAATGGCCGGTACGATGCATGTAATATTTCATGTAATTGCCGTTTTTTATAAGCTGCGCTGGCTTGCCTTTTAATAGACCAATATTAACCATACCTTTAGTTAAGGCTTTTACCGCAGCATTGTGCGGATCATTCCAGTGGTTACCCGGTTTTACTTTTGCAAACGCAGCTTCCTGTGCTTCCAACACAACTTCGTAAATTTCTTGCTGAGGCACGCTAAATTTCCCATTAACGGGAAAAGTACGCGTTATATCAGCGGCATAACCTTGATACTCTGCACCGGCATCAATTAATACCAATTCTTTATCATTTAGCTGTGCATTATTTTCGGTGTAATGCAGGATACAACTATTTTCACCACCACCTACGATGGACGAATAAGCCCAACCAGCATTATTACGTTTAAATGCATATAAAAATTCAGCTTCAAGCTCACACTCATTTAATCCCGGCTGGCATTTTTTCATGGCATTGATATGCGCCTGTACCGAGATCTTTGCTGCTTTTCGCATCAAGCTGATTTCTTCTCGACCTTTAAATAAACGCATGTCATGCAATAAAAATTCTAAGGAAACAAACTCGTAAGGTACACGTGCACCACAACGAGATTGCGCTCGTAGTTCATTCACACACTGTATTACATGCTTATCAAATGTCGGATTAAGACCAATGCTGTAATAAACACTCTCTCGCCCTTCCATCAGGTTCGGTAATATTTCGTCCATATCCTCAATCGGATAAGCCTCATCGGCAGCGAAATACTCTACGGTACCTTCTGGCCCAAAGCGACGCCCTTCCCAGGTTTCTTTTTGTGGATCACGTTGACGACAAAACAGCACATATTCGCCCTGTTTACGATGGGGAATAAGCACAATGACCGATTCAGGCTCATCGAAACCACTGAGATACATGAAGTCACTGTCCTGACGAAAACCATGTTCAACATCACGATTTCGTATCAATGCTGGCGCAGAAGGTAGAATCGCCACCGAGTTTTCATTCATCATTCGCATTAATTGCTTACGACGTTTTATATGTATTTTTTTATTCAATGTTCTGACATTCCCATAATGTTGTAAAAAGTGACAAATTTAGTGTACGGTCTGCGAAGACTGCAAAGGCTGTAATTCTTCATAGACCAGCAACACACCTACACGTACATATTCACTGACCTCCATAAAGGCAACTTCATCTTCTTCATCACCCTCTTCGAGAATGGCCAATTCGGCCTCATCATCCGCAACATAACCGGCACGAGATATCTCCAGTATATCGTTAATTAATTCTTTACTGTCTTCGGGCAGGACAGTGTCTTCTTTTATACCGCCGATAGCCAGGCCATAAACAAAACCCTGACACCAGACACCTAGAGCTTCAACCCGTGATTCAAGCTCTTCATCGTCATCAGGCAGCATTAATTCGAAATCTGCATCGACACTGTTCAACTGCTCAACCGAAATTTGATGTATCTGTATGAGTTTTTTACCTACCTGTTGCAACGCCTTACTGCTATCTTCATGCTCACCGAGCACTTGCAACATCCACTGTGACGCTTCAGTTGCGCCCTGTGCGCATAACATGCCACACAACGCACCATGTGATTCTATTGCGCCTAAAGCTGCGTCAACATCAAATAACAAACCTTCTAACTGTGAAATATCTGGAAAACTCTGCATAACAGCCCAAAACGCCAATTGTCTAAAAAAGACGTGAGTTTAAATCAAACCCGTGATAAATTCTTCATAGTATTTGACCCAAAGCAATTCACACTCTACTATTAGGTATGACTGACACAACGACAAGAATAAATAAACTCGAAGAACAGGTAGGCGAACTCATCGACGTTTGCCAAAAACTGGGCAATGACAACACCGAACTTCGTAATCAACTGCAAAAACTCCACTTTGAACGTTCCGGCCTCATCGAACAAAAGGAAAAAGTACGCGTTCAGGTAGAAGCCATGATTACACGCTTACGTTCGATGGAAAAAGCCTAACAACTCGATTCAATTCATTCTGGTAAGATAACTGTCGAAGACTGCCCAAGGCGGTCATAGATAGAGGTTACCCTACGTGAGCAAAACAGAACCCTTAACCATAACCATTATGGGCAAGGAATATCGCATCGCCTGTCCTGAAGAAGAAAAAGATAATTTGCGCGCATCAGCAGACCTTTTAAATGACAAACTTGCTGAAATAAAACAACAGGGGTCCGTCATCGGCTCTGAGCGTATAGCCATTATGGTTGCGCTAAACCTAAGCCATGAAGTTTTGCATAGCGCGTCAATAACCACCGATCACGATTCCTTAAATCAGCGCATCGATGCTTTGTCAGAACGGATACATGATTCCATGCAAAAGATTCAACTAATCTAAAAACATTCACGTTTTTATATTTATTATTTCTTTTTATGTTGATTTAAAAATCTCATTACATACAATAGAGTTACGGATACATGATGTTCAACGTCATGCATCCACCAGTTTTGAGATCTCTGGGATGTGCGTAAGCAACCTGTTATATCCCTTGAGCCTTAAATACTGTCTTTGGGAGTTGGACTGTTGAAGCCGTGTGCATTACCGCTAGTCGGGAAGCCTAACGTTTCGTCGCTGATTCCCCCCTGAACTTACCGGTTCAAGGTCTTCAGTATTGCTACGGCATTTCTGGAGGTGTCATCCTATTATTGGCCAAACGGATATAAAACCAATCATCCAACCAGTATCCGTTTTCATGGAGCGCCCATGCCTGACGCATCAACGCCAGACAATACAGCGGATTTCGTTAACACCAAAAACCTTGGCCACGCAGACATAAGACGCCAAAAGCGTACTCAACGTCAACAATTACCCGCTAAAATACAGCAGCTACACAGTCAGGCTCTGTGCGACAACGTCATTAAAGAAAAAGCCTACCGAAACAGCAAACACCTTGCCCTGTACCTTGCTAACGACGGCGAGATAGACCCACGACCACTCATCGAGCACGCATGGTTTCTTAACAAAAGCGTTTATTTACCGATTCTTGCGCCACTACAGAACCGTTTGTATTTTGCACCTTATAAAACGGCAAGCCGCTTAAAACTCAACCGATATAATATTGCCGAACCGGTATGTCACCCGTCACAATGGAAAACCGCCAGGCAACTGGATCTATTGTTATTACCGTTGGTGGCTTTTGATGTTGACGGAAATCGTATTGGTATGGGCGGTGGATTTTACGATCGTACACTGGCGTACCTCAAACACAGACACCATTGGCGAAAGCCAACACTCATGGGGCTGGCACACGACATTCAAAAAGTAGAACAACTCAAAATGCAAAACTGGGATATTCCACTGGATTGCATCATTACTGAAAAGCAACGGTATATCACTTGGTAAATCTGGATTGCTTTAAACTACAGTCAAAACATTTTCACCGCAGAGGCACAGAGAACGCGGAGTAAGCACTCATACTGATAACTGCGCCGTAGGCGCATGTTAACAATAAAAAACTCTGCGCTCTCTGTGCCTCTGCGGTAAATAGTTTTTAAAGTTTCTAGAATCTTAAACAGAAAGAAATAATTGATAAGCAGGGTTATCCGTTTCTTCCCAGTAAGGATACGCCAACGTATCAAGGTACTCCCCCAACTGTTTACGCTCAGCTTTCGGTATCTGTAAACCCACCAACACGCGACCAAATGCAGCGCCGTGATTTCGATAATGAAACAAACTGATATTCCAACGCGTACCAATACGGGTCAAAAAGTCCAGCAATGCACCTGGGCGTTCGGGGAATTCAAAACGATACAATACTTCGTTTTTTAACGCCGCACGACCGCCGACCAGATGGCGCACATGCATCTTCGCCATTTCATTATCGGTCATATCCAGCACCGGGTATTTT
>JAESSQ010000073.1 GCA_016764035.1 Gammaproteobacteria bacterium | reverse complement strand
AGTAACATCACCGTCTTTAATCTCTAATGCAACAGTAGAGTTTGCAGCTAAAGGATAGCTAGCATAAAAAGTTGTCTGCTCAGCATCTGCAGAACCTGCGGCAGCTGCTGCGACAGTTTCAAAGCGTACTTTAAGGTTTACAGGGCCTACGTTAATACCACCCCAAACTACCATTGCGTCATCTAACAACTGACCAAAATTCATGTAGTCAATACCAACAGCGAACTGACTATTTGACCAAACAGCGTTAAAGTCAAGTACATCACCTGCTGAACCAGCCGCACCTGCACCAGCTGCATCATCTTGTGTCACATAACCAAGCTCTAAATCTAGGTTTGATGCTACTGTAATGTTAGCGATTAAAGCAACAGAGTTTTCTTCAGAAACGTGACCCAAATCATTAATGAACGCACCCGTTAAAGTAACAGGACCAATTGCACCGGCCAACGCAGCACCTGCAAGATTGTTACCATGCAATGCAGTCTGGTCATTCAAAATGTCATAAATGATGTTATGTGAAGTAAAGTCAAGATCAGGTGCATCTTCAGCTTCATAACCGATTGGGTTATTGAATACACCAGCAATCAAGGTTACACCACCGATAGGAACAGCGATATGTGCTTGCTCAACTTCTGCACCACCAGTATTATCACCACCAGCAAGAGCAGCAATACGTACATCTAGGTCTAAACGAACCGTTGCGCCTTTTACCGTGCTTACAATATCAATTTCGCCATCAGCTAAAAATTTGTTTTCTGCACCATTAACTGCAGGTGGAGTTGCCGCCTGACCATCATTCGTTACTGTGTAAATAACGTCAACAAAGCCACTTACAGTAGTATCAGCATTTACTATGCTTGTACCAGCTAATAATGCTGCTGCAACACTTACAGATAAAATATTTTTATTTAAAGTTTTCAAACCATAATCTCCCAAGATTAATAATAATTAACTGTATACCCAGTATAACTACCCAAATAATACAGCACGTTTTAAATCAACAATTAAAATATGTTTTTGATGACTAAAGCAAGTAATATGCCACTAATCAAATAGTTTTATAAAATACTGTTTATCAATGAGTTACGAAACCTATTAAAAAAAGCACTTTAAATTCAAGCTCATTTACCGGTTAACTACTTACCGCTTAGCAATCTAAGTAACCACCGAGAATCAACCTTCTTTGGTATATAGCTAATGCATCCAATGACACTATATATACCTAAAACCCTATTGCTATAACAATAGTACAGCTAGCTACGTCAATCCTGACACCTACCCGTAAATTGTGGTGAATTTTATATTATTTTGCTTACGATGGCGAGATTAAATTTATAAACTCGCCTTCTCGCTGTAAACGCATATGAAACATGGGCTTATCTTTTTCTAGCAACTTTTTAGCGCCTTCAAGGTTCGTCACGCGCGTTTTGTTTATCTCCAGTACAATGTCGCCTTCGCGTAAACCAACGCGCCACGCCGAGCTACCCACTTGAATATCGCCTATGGCTATAGCTTTCAGCTCAGCGCTACCATTACCGACCGCGTCAGAAAAATTACTCATCCGCGCTCCCTCAAGATACGGACTGATACTCAGCCCCTCTACATATGTGTTGTAAGGGTCAGCTATTTTTGCAGAAAACTGTAATGCAAAGCCGTTTCGGTACACATCAAGCTTCACCCTATCACCTATGCGCATTAAACCCAGCAGGTTATGTAAATGGTTGGCGGATCGAACCGACTCGCCATTAAAGGCCGTCACCACGTCATCTATACGTAGTCCGGATTGTTCGGCAGGAGAGCCTTTTTTTATTTGATTAATCAAAGCGCCTGTAAGCTGCTCGGCATGTATCGACTCGAGGTATTCGTAACTCAAATCTTCTACGTTGATACCAAACACCCCACGTTTGACACCACCATGTTCAATAATCTGAAGCATAATGGCCTTTGCCATGTTGGCGGGTATTGCAAAACCAATGCCTACATTGCTTCCGCGCGGTGACAAGATGGCCGTATTAATACCAACCAATTCACCGCGAAGATTTACCAACGGCCCGCCTGAGTTGCCAGGATTGGTAGCGGCGTCGGTTTGAATAAAGTTTTCAAAACCTTTAAAACCCAGCTGACTACGCCCTTTTGCACTAACAATACCCGATGTTACGGTTTGCGTTAAACCATACGGGTTACCGATTGCTGCTACGAAATCACCAACTTCTAGTTCATTTGAATCTGCGAAACTTATGGCAGTGAGACTTTTTGCCTTCACCTGTAATAAAGCAATATCGGTTTGGGGGTCCGCTCCTATTAGCTTTGCTGTGAGTTTACGGCCATTATTCAGTATGATTAGGATGGTGTCGCCACCTTCAATGACATGCTGATTGGTAATAATATAGCCGTTTTCAGCATCTACAATGGCGCCAGAACCAAGCGCTCTTTGAGCGCTCCGCTCAGACGGCTGCAAACGATCATAAAATTGACGGAAATCTGGATCTACAAGTAACGGCGATGTGCCACTTGGCGCTGTAGCTTGACTGGAGATATTGACTACAGCCGGCGTTACCCGTTTTAACATCGGCGAAAGGCTTGGTAATTGCCCACCGTCCTGAGACATCGACAATGCCACAATAGGTATTATCGACAATAATATAAAACTACAAAACAGGTGACAGCAACGATTTAACATGGCTGAAGTATAACCTAAGATAACGCTCATTAATTACCATATGAAACCAGGAGAGAAACCTTATGCTCTATAACCACCTGAAATAACATTGGAAACAAAATTCCTACATTCGTTGACAATGACAAGCAGTAATTATTCAGCGCCCCAATAATTTAAATTTACCTTAACTTAAATAATAAAATGTAATGATTTTTATTTGTAATAGACAAAACAGATAATCGACAATTTATAATGCTTAATAAAACATTCAAAGAGAGGGTTCAGTTAGATTTAAGGCGGAAAACTGGCAACTTCTTATAGTAAAAAATAGCCGACAAGCTATAGCAAAAAATATAATAACCGGAAATAACTGCAGCATTAGCAACGGCTGCTTCATTTGTAACAATACGATGAATAACAGCGAATCCACTTAAGATACCCATAAACGTGACTAGTTTAGCGTTTGGCTGTACAAGGCAAACCTATACGATTCACCAGTAAAATGTGAAAAGGGAACGAAGTTTAAAGTCATCGGTTGTATGCTGAACTATTGCTGAAACTTTACCTAGACCTTATTGAACGCCTGTAATAAATTTAATGAAACGGGAGAACCAACTTTAATAGGGTACTTCTACTTTACTTTTTTTATTCTGTAGTCAGCCACCAATTGATACGCCTCGCCTACTGCAATCGTGACGCAGTCATTGGCGGTATTCGCCGTTTCGACACAAATCATATTTTTGTATTCGTCATCACCAAAATCACCCATATCAGAGGACTGCTCTACCCATGGGTTCCAGACTATACCTGTGCTACTGCCTTCTGAGGTAATTATAATTTGCCGATCATTACCTTTATCGTTAATAACAATCTCGCCATTACTGTCCAGATAAACACGATCTGTCAGTTCTGAGATGGTGATATCGCCAAGCTGTTTTTTTTGTTTAGAGCCATCGACTTTATCGATATAGGTTTTACCATCAAAACCGGTAACTGATGTATTACTAATATCGTTAATTTTAAAATAAGTATGAAACGCCTGACTGATAGTAATGCTGCCAGCAGAGTTATTCTCTGTAATCAACGTTATATTTAACGATGCGCCCACCCTTATTTCCAGGCGTAACTCACATGCATGAGGCCAAAAATCAGTATCAGTGTCTGTTTTAATACCTAACGAAACTACTGTTGAGCCATCCTGATTCTGCTCCGTATCGAGCACATCCCATTGACTGGCACGTACAAAACCGTGACCTGGGCCGCCTTCTGTAGCAGCAGGACCAAACCATGGCCAACAGATGGGAATGCCACCTTTGGTTGCTTTGCCATTTTCATAAAATGCGTGATTGCTAACAAATAACAGGTCTTCTGCTTCATCGTTTGGTTTGTAGGCGAGCACTTGCGCTGAATAGGTAGAAATGCTTGCTGTCGCCAGCGAATTGCTTATTTCAATATTTATCAGACCACCTTTACCTTCAGAAAAGGATAAGATACCGTCTATACCGAAACGGGTAGTTAATTCATCAGCATTCATTTAGAGCCCCTATAAGATAATAATATTTGATTACCCAGGGAATTTTAGAAATATCTGGATATATTAGGTAGAAACTTTTTTGAAATAATCTGTAGCAGCTTGCAAGTTCTGACTTGCTTGCTCTGTAAGTCCTAATTCAAGCTCCCATTCATAACCTTTTATGGTTAGCAACTGTACTTCAGGAACAAAATCAAAACACGCCTGACACGTATTCATGATGGCATTGATTGAAATAGAATGAGAGGTAAAACTATGATCCATCTTCGGCTCAACAATTTCGAGCTGAAACGTTTCAACATCGGCTGCTTTTGTAGCATCGACAAAGAGCACTTTTTTCTTATGGCTGATCAGGTCAGCATGCTCAAGATGTAATTGATAATGGCGATCAAGATCGGCCTTCGGACAAATAGTATTATCCTCCAGCCAATCAATGAAAGCCCAACCTAAGCCGTCATCCTGCCGACCAACGTTGCCTATGCCATAAATCAGGCATGAGGCATCGTTGTAGTCGGCAAGCGTAACAGCTATTTCTTCAGCTAAAGTACTAATCGCGAACCTCTTCAGCAATTACGTTACCGCGAGCGTCCTGCACTTCAACGATCAATGGCATCTGGCCCATAGCGTGTGTTGCACAACTCAAGCAAGGATCAAATGCACGAATACCTACTTCGATAGCGTTCATTAAACCTTCAGTGATTTCAGACTGTGGCTTACCACTAAGGTATGAATCAGCAATATGACGAACAGTACGATTAATTGTCGTATTGTTCTGCGTAGTTGCAACGATTAAGTTAGCAAAAGTAATATTGCCTTCTTCGTTCGCACGGTAATGATGCAATAAAGTTCCACGAGGAGCTTCAACAACACCAACACCTTCACCTACAAAATCACCATGAGTCATCATGAGATCATCTTTCTGCAGATCAGGATCGTTCAATAAGACTTTAACCTGCTCAGCAGAATGTAAAATCTCGATGGCACGTGCCCAGTTCATGTGCAAGATGGAATCACTAGGTTTGTTGTTGTTGTAATCTTTAAAGCGTTCCAGTTCAGCTTTAGCAAATGGGCAGTTATCTTCATAAGATTTAGTCACGTTAACACGCGCTAAAGAACCTACTCGAACAGAACCCGCATCTCTGCTTGGCTGGTTTTTGAGGTATGGGAACTTCATGTAGCTCCATTCCTCTGTTGCTTCAGAGAAGTGATCCAGATAGTTATGGTAATCCAGCT
>JAESSQ010000072.1 GCA_016764035.1 Gammaproteobacteria bacterium | reverse complement strand
TTTTCTAACGATTTTTTCTCTTTTGCTTTTTTTTCGTCTGCCTGTTTCTTCTTTAACGCCAACTGCTTTTTTTTCTCGGCAGCCTTTTTATCCTCTATTTTTTTCTGTACTACCTGCTGCTTCTTTTTTTTCTGCTCATCATGTTTTTTTGCATCAATGGCAACAGCATTAATAATATTATGTTTTTGCGCCTTTGGCATCGGCGTATTATCGTTACTGGCAAGATTTAAACCTAATAACAATGCCACCACAAGATGCACGAGCAACACCAGCGCCAAAATCCACGGGTGTTGTTTTAACTCAGTAAATAAACCTGAAGGACTCATTTATGCTGACTCAGTAACCATAATATATGTAGACCTTTGACTAACCAAACCACTAAGGCTGGTCTGTCATTAAGCCCACTTTATCCACACCAGCCGATTGCAATAAAACCATGGCTGTTGTTACTGCACCATAATTGACATTTTTATCACCACGCACCAGTACAGGTATTGCTGGTTTTTGCTTCAACACCAACGATACACGCTGCGCGACGACCTCACCTGACACAGGTTTTTTTAGGTTATCACCAATATTTAAGTAATATTCACCGGTTTTGCTCACCGTCAATATAACGGGCTCCAGTTGTTCAGGTGGCAATGAGTTTGCTGCCACTTTTGGCAACTCAACTTTTATCCCTTGTTGCACAATCGGCGCGGTAATCATAAAAATAATAAGCAACACCAACATCACATCGATGTAGGGCACGACATTAATTTCTGCGATAGCGCGGCGTTTCTTGCTCATCGTTGTTTACTCATGCTGTCGCTATATCTTTAGCGTGACTTTGGCGTTGTAAAATGGTGGCGAATTCTTCAGCAAAATTCTCATATGTGCTCGACAGTCGATCTACTTTTTCTGCATATCGGTTATAAGCGATAACTGCCGGAATCGCTGCGAACAGCCCCATGGCCGTGGCGATTAAGGCTTCCGCAATACCGGGCGCAACCATGGCAAGGCTTGCGTGCTCGACGGCACCTAAAGCAATAAATGAACGCATAATGCCCCAAACAGTACCGAACAATCCGATATAAGGGCTTATTGAACCAATGGTTGCCAATAATGACAAATGCGAATCCAACATATCTTCTTCACGCGCGACCGCTACTTTCATGCTGCGCTGTACACTGGCCAACATCATTTCAGTATTGGTTTTATTTTTGTGTGTGCGAACATATTCGGCAAAACCCATCTCAAAGATTCGCGAAATACCACGATGTTTGCCATTTTTACGTTTAACCTGTTGATACAGTTCTGATAAATTAATACCTGACCAAAACTGGTCTTCAAAACGCGCCGCCTCTTCTTTGGCTACCTTCAAGACTTTGTATTTCAAGGTAATGATGACCCATGAAAGTACCGATGCACTTAACAGGATAAACATGACAATCTGAACCAATATACTCGCCCGCGTCACCAGCGAAAATAAAGACATCTCAGCTTCCACAATAAAACTCCTTGTTGATTTTTTTAGTTATTGATGCAGGAATACTCTGCGGTGTGAATTTTTTCGCATTTAAGCAAGCAATTTTAATTTCTGCTTTAGATAACAAATCGACGGGGTTAGTTGTTGACAATTCAGTACCCGGTGTCGACTTGAGATAAATAGATTGTTGGAAACAAATACTGGCTTTGCCCAACAAGGTTATGGATGTTATCACGTTTAACTCATCATTAAATCTGGCTGGTTTTTTATATTGAATATTGGCACTATGCACCGCAAATATAACACCCAGCTCTTGTTGTAATTGGTCCTGTTGATAACCGATGCTACGCAATAACTCAGTACGCGCTCGCTCCATAAACTTCAGATAATTTGCGTAATATACAACGCCACCCGAATCGGTATCTTCGTAGTAGACACGTACCGGCCAGTAAAATTCCTTTAATTTTTTGTTTTCTTCTGAAGACATTGCTTATTTATTATTGTTATTAAGCGCGAATATTATTGATATGCTTAACTTAAATTAAATCTTGCTGATTCGCCTTAGCCTGCTCTTTTTCCGGCTCAGCATTCAACCTGTCAGGTGCGCGTAAACCAAAATGCTTATAGACGTTTGCCGTTGCAATTCGGCCTCTCGGCGTACGCATTAAATAACCTTGCTGGATTAGATAAGGCTCAATGACATCTTCAATGGTTTCGCGCTCTTCTCCGATTGCTGCGGCTAAGTTTTCCACACCAACAGGGCCACCATTAAACTTTTCAATAATCGCCAGCAATAAACGCCTGTCCATTATATCAAACCCCAAAGGGTCCACTTTCAGCAATTCAAGCGCTAATTCAGCAACAGCTTTATCGACTTTTCCATCGGCTTTAACTTCGGCGTAATCACGTACTCTGCGTAATAGTCGATTTACGATTCGAGGCGTACCTCGTGCACGCCGGGCTATTTCTCCAGCAGCGGCATCATCTACCTGAACATTTAAAATATCGGATGAACGTTTAACGATATGGCATAAATCATTTAAACCATAAAAATCTAGACGCAGAACAATACCAAAACGATCACGTAACGGCGAGGTTAACGAGCCTGCACGTGTGGTCGCGCCGACCAGGGTAAAGGGTGGTAAATCCAGTTTAATCGAACGTGCAGCGGGGCCTTCACCAATCATGATATCCAGTTGATGATCTTCCATAGCAGGATATAACACTTCTTCAACAACCGGACTTAAACGATGTATTTCATCGATAAACAATACATCATGCGGTTCAAGATTGGTCAGCAAAGCCGCCAGATCACCCTGTTTTTCTAAAACAGGGCCTGAGGTCGAATGTAGTGTTGCCCCCATTTCATTGGCCACAATATGCGCCAATGTGGTTTTACCTAAACCTGGCGGGCCAAAAAACAAGATGTGGTCTAGCGCTTCATTTCGAGCTTTTGCCGCCGGGATAAAAATATCCAACTGCTCGGTAACAGCTGGCTGACCACGGTAATCCTTCAAATTTTGCGGTCGAATAGCGCGGTCGATTGCCACTTCTGCATCACTCGAATTCGCAGATAAAACAGGATTCTCACTCACTTTAAGTGCCCTCTCGATAGTTGCTCCTGCATTATTTTACTACCGTCCGTCCATGGACGTTTGTAATGCGGCACGGATTATTTCTTCGGTTGATTTATTGTCGACGTCGATATCGCGGATCATCTGGCTCGCCTGCTGCGCTTTATAGCCCAGAGATATCAAGGCACTAACCGCATCATTGACCGGGTTTGCTTTTCGTTCTATCGGTGCGGCATTGTCAACCAATTTGATTGAATCGTCTTTTTCCAGACGATCTTTTAATTCGACAACCAATCGTTCAGCAGTTTTTTTACCCACACCCGGCAACTTTGTCAGCGCTTTACTATCTTCTTCTATGATACAGCGCGTAAAATTCTCCGCGCTCATACCAGAGAGTATGGTCAACGCCAATTTTGGCCCGACACCACTAATTTTTATCAGGTTACGAAACATCTGCCGCTCGGACAAAGCATAAAACCCATAGAGCAATTGTGCATCTTCTCGCACCACAAGATGTGTATGCAAGGTGATTTTTTCACCACACTCTGGCAAGTGGTAAAAGGTTGTCATCGACGCTTCCAACTCATAACCCACACCCTGGACATCAACCAGCACATGTGGCGGTTGTTTCTCCAGCAAAATACCCATCACTCGTCCAATCATAGTCGTATCATCGCCAGCGACCGCCACGCACTTTTGTTGCGATACCCAATGTTTTTAAATTCATATGATTAGCATGGCAAATGGCTATCGCCAGACCGTCTGCTTCATCACTTTGCGGTACAAAATCGAGTTTTAGTAATAGTTTAACCATCTGTTGAATCTGTTCTTTACCTGCAGCGCCGTTACCGACCACCGCCTTTTTAATAGCGCGAGGCGTATATTCACCAATTTCAAGCTTTGCGTTAGTGCCCGCGCAGATAGCAGCACCTCGTGCCTGACCCAGTTTTAACGCTGAATCAACATTTTTATTTACAAACACCTGTTC
>JAESSQ010000071.1 GCA_016764035.1 Gammaproteobacteria bacterium | reverse complement strand
ATTTCATGGTTCGCCTCTCTTCTTTTGATGTTTGTTGGTACATACATCATGGCTCATTTGAAGCCTTATAGGGAGAGGTGGACCATTCCATTAGGTCTTTTCATGCCACATTGAGAAAAACACGGGACCAGTTTCACACTGTATCGAATAATTTCACCAATGACCCTTATGTGGTGTTTAAGCGATACACCATAGCGCCTCAACATTACGTGACAACCCATCCTTTTTGCCAATTACTCTATAGTCAGAGCACTTACTAAAATGTTTTTTCACATCGCTACAACTTTAAAAAATCATTTCGATAAATCGTCGCCAGATTTTATCTGTTAACTTATTCTGCATCACATAACCAACATGTTTTTCTTTCATGTCATCATCCATAGAATATTTTTTTAACTCAATACCCCACATCGCATTTATTCGATTCGGCAAATACGAGTAACGCACATCCATTATCATATTAGCGTCAGATGGATTGACAGCAAGAAAATCATCGGAGAACCATCGAAAACGTTCAACATCTTTTGTTTGCTGACTGCCCGCAGGCAGCCACGGAAAATCTCGTTTTATGTCCAGCTTCTGAATTGACGAGCCTTTTATATAATCTATATGCCATAACAACTTAACCGCATCCACATAATAACGACCATCATATTCATAAATAAGTTTCCACACATGACGGTTACCGAAACTGGGTTTTATATGTGTACGCTCGACCTCATGCCCGCGTTGTTTCACCAGTTCGTACAGCGCATTTTCCGCACGTTGGTACTGCAATACACCCAAACATAAAAAAATAACTGCATAGGCAAAACCAAAACGTGCATAACGGCTATTTTTTTTGATGACGGCAAGAACGATAAAAACAATAATCGGTAGTGTAAACAATGGATCAATTATCGATACTGTATTCCATGCGATGCGCGTATTAGAAAATGGCCAAAACAACTGTGTACCGTAAGAGGTGCATGCGTCTAATAAGCCATGCGTGGCATACGCTAAAAACGAAAACAAATAAACATGGGGGAACGTTAATTTTTTCCTTACAAAAGGATAAAAAACCAACGCACACAGTAAGGCACCAACAGGAATAAAAATAAGCGAATGTGTGAACTGGCGATGAAACTCTAAAAACAACATCGGGTCATCGGCTGAACGTATAAAGACATCCAGGTCTGGTGCCATACCTGCTAACGCACCGATAATTAACGCAGTCAATTGTTTGCTTCTATCGTTGGTGAAAGACTGCGAGAGGCTAGCGCCTAAACTGGCTTGCGATAAAGGATCCATTAATTTTAAAGAACCGAGTTTTAATAGTCAGTCAATAAGTTAACATAGAAAACCATATGCAAAACATATGCAATAAAACTATAATATCATTCGTTCCTTGCATCACCAGCCATTCGTCATGACCGAAAAAGAATTTACCGAGATATCGCTAACCGTTTGTCTGACCTTTGGTATTCTCTATATGCTATTTATTGTTTATAAGTTGGCCGAAGAATCCAAAGCTGGTCGTTACGGTATGACGATTCTTTTTATCGGACTAGGTTTGGGTATATTTGGTTTTGCTGCCAAATACGTTATTAAAATATACCTGGACAACCAGTTACAGTAACAACGAGTTTTGCACTAACTGGCCACCTGATACTTATTTATAAGCTCGCTGATTTCCGGGCGACAGGAGCCACAGTTCGTACCCGCCTGACAATTTTCACCAACCGCTTCTGCCGTTTTCGCACCATGTTCAACAATCGCTTTATTGATTGTCTTTTCACCAACGTTAAAACAGGCACAGATAATCTTACCCACATCTTCGACATCCGGTGGTGGTGTACCTCGAAGAATACACATACGTTCTTTTGCTGAAATGGTTTCTTTTTGAAACAGGCTAATCAGCCAATCTCGCGGTGGCAACAAGATAGAAGAGTCAATAAAAATAACGCTGTCCAGATGACCATCAATAAAACGTGCTGCTCTATAGTGGCCATCACTCTTGTCATAAAATTCTGTCCACTGTTCACCTTCATGGAAATGCAGAATGGTTTTAGCATGGGTCGCCCAGTTTTCTGGTGACTCATGACCCGCTAGCTCATAGCGCCAGAAACCTTTGCCGCGTGAGCGCGCCCAATACAGCGAGTATTGTAATTCTGGTTTATGTCGTGAAATAATAAACCCATACCATCTAGCATCGCAGGCTTTAATATTAGCTACCGCATGTTTGAATTCGGGCTGGCCTGAAATCGGATCGACCACGGTTTTAATCAAACTACCAACTCTGGCCTTTCCGCTAAACTGCAGGTTCCAGTGCATCGGCACAAAAATAGAACCTGCTTGCTGACGCTCGGTAATACGTACTCGAAGATAAATATCACTGCCTGTTTCACTTTTGACTCGCGCCAACTTTCCTTCTTCCAGATCAAATCGCTTCGCGTCATCTGGGTGTATTTCAACAAAAGGTTCGATACGGTGCGCAGACAGCCTCGGCGACATTCCCGTTCGCGTCATGGTGTGCCAGTGGTCTCGAACCCGACCTGTATTTAATATTAGAGGAAACTGTTCACTAACCGAAGCTGCCGGTGGTCGTGGCGTTACAGCGATAAATTGTGCACGACGATTGGCCGTACTAAACTTACCATCACCATACATCGGTACACTGTCAGCTTGTTTTTCACCCCCCTCAGCAGGCCTTTTCATAACTGGCCACTGCACAGGTGGCATCGTATCGTATTGCTGCAGACTCATGTCAGTTAAACCCGACAGGTCTAACTGACGATGCTCATCTTTTTTATACGCCGTCAACTGCGCATATTCATCAAAAATTTCTGCTGCCGAACGATAGGGAAAAGCATCTTGATACCCCATCGCCTGCGCCACTTCGGTAATGATCTGCCAATCATGTTTTGCCAAACCGGGCACAGGTAAAAAGGGGCGTTGCCGTGAAATACGACGCTCTGAATTTGTCACCGTACCGTCACGCTCACCCCAGGTGGTCGCCGGCAAACAGACATCGGCGAGGCGCGTGGTATCGGTATTATTGACACAGTCCGATACCACGACAAATTCACAACCTTCCAGCGCTGCTTTTACCCGGTCTGCATCCGGCATACTAACCACTGGATTGGTCGCCATGATCCAGATAGCTTTGATATTTTTTTTCTCGATTTCATCGAAACAGTCAATTGCTTTAAAGCCAGCTTTTGTCGCCAGATTTTTTGTTTGCCAAAATTCAGCAACTATTTCACGATGTTTTTCATTGCCTATCTCCATATGGGCTGCCAGCTGATTTGCAAGACCGCCCACTTCGCGCCCGCCCATCGCATTGGGCTGCCCAGTTAAAGAAAAAGGTCCCATACCTTTACGGCCGATACGCCCAGTCAACAGATGACAATTAATAATACTGTTTATTTTATCGACGCCACTACTGGACTGGTTCACGCCTTGTGAAAAAACCGTAACCACCCGCTCTGTACGCTCGAAAGAACGGTAGAACTGCTCGACGTCATCAACACTTAATCCACATGCCTCAGCCACCGTACTTATATCCGCTGAAGATTCGTACGCGGTTTTTAACGCTTGCTCTACACCATCCGTAGACGACTCAACAAATCGTTGATCAACCTCGCCGGCAGCCTGTAACCACACCAGTAAACCGTTAAATAAAATGGCATCGGTCCCTGGGCGAATCGATAAATGCAAATCACAGATATCACTGGTCTGCGTGCGACGCGGATCGATATTGATTATTTTTATATTAGGATTTAGTTCTTTGCTTTTTACCATACGCTGATATAAAACCGGATGACACCAGGCGGTGTTCGTTCCCGTCAATACAATCAGTTGCGCACGCTCCAGATCATCATAGCTACAGGGCAT
>JAESSQ010000070.1 GCA_016764035.1 Gammaproteobacteria bacterium | reverse complement strand
TCGTTATCGTTCACAACATTAAAATTTGAATTATTACTAAAATTATCTTTGGTCTGTAAACTACCTGTCTTGCGATTGGTCCTATTATCACTACCTGATACAACTTCTGTGCGACGCATTCTGATTGTACTGCATCCACTAATACTCTCTAGAGACCAACTAATGTCATGGGTATTTCCCCTTCTACTATTTTTCGTATTGTAGGATCCTTGCTCGAGCATACGACCTATACCCCTCAAACTATCGGATGATCGTTGTTTTTTTTCTGCTGCCAGCTTAACTTTTTGTTGTTTTTCATTAGCCCCTCTTTCAGCATCGACCAAAGACTGCGGCTTAATGCTCTTCTTTGTGCCCTCAGTATAGTGGCCTACGCTTAACTTAGTATACCCTCTTATCCAAGCAATCCCTTCTACTATGGCATCGCCCGAAACTTGAGCATGGTCACTAACTTTCGCCTCACCACCAATATAAGCGGTACCGAAAACTCGTGCATTACCATAGACTCGCGCCTTATCAGTTACTTCTGCTTCGTCACTCACTACAGCTTTTCCATATATTCTCGCAGACTTCAAAACAGACGCACTACCACATACTGCTGCGGTCGGAGCTATAAAAACACCATCACCAACGAAAGCGGAATCACTGACGAAACCCCCTTTTCGTGGATTACGAGTACTCTTATCATTTGTATAAAAATAACCATTTTCCGCTGGACACAAGGATGAAGTGCTAGCGTAAACAGATACCGGCGTATTACTAATTAAAAGTAACGCTAATGGTAAAAGATAAACTTCATATTTTATATTCATAGTGAGATTCCAATATCAAAACATTATGGTAACGATTGTAATATAGCTTAAAAAATGCAACATGCTATTTCTATTTTTAATCTTTTGAGTAGTGTTTTTTCTGTTGAAATTCTCAGCATGATGTCTTGTGCTTTTACCTTTTTCTCTGATTATTTAATGTTTTTAATCACGTTCCATCGCAGCATGTATTCATAAATAAGCAATATCTCGAATAGCAGCTAGGCGGTAAAACAGGCACACTAAAACTCATGCGCGATGATTCATCATGTATCAATAACAACGAAACCATCTAACACATAAAGCGTTTACTGTTAAACTTAATAATTGTAACCATAAGCCGAATCAAAACCTTGGCCTGGGTACTGATTATTACGCATGCGAGTAAATTCATGCATTTTTCCATTAGGCTGCAATGCCAATAGATGATTGCCCGCTAGCTTATATTTAAAACGCATTATTTGTCGATGCCCATCAACACTGGCGAGTAGATATTCGTTTTGTATTTTCAACAGCCCTGTCAAATAACGAGAACTACTATCACTCCACAAATAACGATGGCTTTTTATTCCCAGTATCTCACCATTTCGCGTTACCCACAAACCATCAATATCTGGTTCTTTTAAACCACAAAAATTCGTGACACAAGGTTTTTGTTGCACAGTACGCTGACTTTTTATATTATGTGAAGACGTCTTTTTGGGTAAATTATTCGATGGCGTATTTGCATGCGTTGGTCTTTCTACATTCGAATTCCACGATGAGGATTCCCATGCCTCATTAACCCAGCCATCCAGATCTGTCGAAGACCATACCCGCGACAAACCTCGTGGACCATAAGCTGAATAATTATTCGTTGTATAACTTTCCAGGGGTAATACACCCCAGCTCGGGCTACCCCATACCTGATTTTCGCTATTTAAATTTGAATAATTTGTTGATGACCAGGGGGGCTGTCGCCATGGCTCCCTCATAAAAGGACCGAGGTTACGAGGCATGGTTGAACCAAAATAGTCACCACCGTAGGCAGTATTCGTCGGTAACCTATCTAAAATACCCATCGCCACCATCATGTTCAACATCATCTGCACGAAGGGTAAATTGCCGTCGTATTGATATAACCGAGTTTGCGCATACGTTGCCGACGTACAGAAAATCAACAGCAACAAAGCAATTATTAAGGATTTACAAGGCGATTTCAGCATAGCGTAATTATGCACATTTTCGCATCAACTTGGTATGTGCATCATAACTATTAATAACATCCTGTACTTATAAATTAACGGCCAGCATATAATAAACAGATGAAGATGAATCCATATTAAAATTACCGACGTATAAATAAGTATGAATTAACGATTATTGCTAAATAGTATTTTATGCAGTTGTTTTTATTAAAAATAACAGCTAAGAACACAGTAGCTCAATAAAAAAGATACTTATTAATGGCTTACTTGCTGATAAAACCACGTAAAAAATATAAGGCATCATATGTTGCACGGTTTGCCGTAAAACATATCTGCGCTATAGTATCTACTATGCCAGCAACAAATAAAATTACGGCTACATCCACTATGCAAGAAAAAACTCAAATCAAATCGAAGAGCACTAATGAAGAACTGTATTCATTAATAAAGAAAATTTCTGACAAAAATAAAATTGCCTTCGAACAGTTCTACGATAGCACCATCAAACTGTGTTTTAGTCAGGCATTACGTATTACAAAAAGTGAAGAAATGGCTGAAGAAGTCATCGGTGATGTTTATATGCAGGTTTGGAATAAAGCTGTAAGTTATGACGAACAACGCAGTGGTGTAATAACGTGGCTGATGATGCTATGCCGCAGCCGAGCACTGGACACCATACGAAAGCGTAAAATCAGCATACAAAAGAATCGGTTAGTATTGACGCTATCGCTGAACCTTTTACCGATGAGACGCCACAGGATATTTTATCGACAATCCAACAGGACAGCTATTTACACGAAGCAATGAACAAAATAAAACCACAGCAACGACAGTTATTATCGTTGGCGTATTTCAAAGGACTCACACACAGCGAAATTGCGGACTACACAAAACTTCCTTTAGGCACAGTTAAAACACAGATTCGAAGAGCCATTATTATGCTAAAAGAATTGATGGGCAATGAGTCATTACCTGCGTACAAGCAGGATCTCGGAGGTAACTCTTATGAATAAAGATAATCATTCTACCCGTGAGATGGACACGGCACTCAGCGATGAAGAATTACTTTTATTAAGTTCAGAACCCGCAGCCTTAGATACAGTCGATATCAATTCGAGCCGGATGCAATCGCTGCGTGCACGCGTGATGTCACAAGTCGATGAGCAACCGTTACCCGACCTTGGCAAACTAATCACCGTAAAAACTGATGACGGTGACTGGCAACAACTCAACGACAAAATCAGTAAAAAAACATTGTATATCGACGAACAAAAAGGTCAGGAAGCTTTCTTGCTACGCATAAAACCCGGTGCCGAAGCGGAACCACACCAACATTCGTCTGATGAGCATTGCATTGTACTCGAAGGTAGCTTTTCGTTTGGCGACCTTCACCTGCATGCGGGTGATTATCATTTTGCACCTAAGGGTAGCTGGCACACAAAAGCACATTCAGTTAGCGGTGCTTTACTTTATATTCAAACAGGTATTGAACAACAGGTAAGCTTGTAAACGTTACTAAGTAATTTTTTGGGGTATTTTACGGTGGCTTTAGCCACCGTTTTTTTTATAAAAATTATTTTATCGTCTAAAGACATTCAGTCTTTTACTTTTTAATTTTATTTTGAATCCATAATCATAGTGTTTGCGTAATAACAAGTGACAGAAACAATACTGTTACTTAACCAGCTTTACGCAGGAGAACAAAATGATTAAAAACACTTTCACTCGAAGTGTATTGGCAACAGCCATTGCATGTTCGACACTTGCCTTTTCATTAGGCATCGAAGCATCGAGTCATAGAGAAGCACCTTTCATCGCACAAAACCCGAAAGTCGATGGCACAGATTTTTATATGTTTCGCAGTTATGAAGCAGG
>JAESSQ010000069.1 GCA_016764035.1 Gammaproteobacteria bacterium | reverse complement strand
TTACTGGCCGTGCTCATTGGGAGCCTTTGCTTCGTGCACGGGCGATAGAGAATCTTTCGTTTATCATCGCTGCGGGCCAAGGTGGTTATCATGTAGCGGGACGCGAAACACATGGTGACAGTATGGTTGTGGATCCATGGGGTCTGGTTTTAAATCGTTTACCACATGGTACCGGTGTGGTTGTCGCAGAAATTGATATTACTAAACTAGAACATACAAGAAAAATGTTTCCTGCGCTTGATCATAAGCGATTCGAGTGTGTCCTCTCTGTAAAATAACTATTATTTGTTACGCTGGTAAAGCCGGGTACAAAGATGGGTTTTCAAAATATAATTTTCGAATTTGTGTTGATATATGCAGGTGCAGCTGTCTTCGCTACTATTTTCTTGTATCTTAAACAGCCAGTAATTCTCGCATACATTGGCTTGGGTATTGTTGCCGGCCCTGGTGGACTGGGCCTGGTTACTGAGCCGGAGCATATAGAAAAAATTTCACATATTGGAGTTATCCTGCTTCTATACCTACTTGGTATTAACTTAAAGCCCGATCGACTCTATCATCTATTTAGTAAAACGGCGGTTGTTACACTGCTTACTAGCCTCGTCTTTCTCATCGTATTTTCGGTTGCGGCATCTGCACTTGGTTTTAGTTTTATAGAAAGCGTTATTATTGGTGCGGCGTTAATGTTTTCCAGCACCATTATCAGTCTCAAATTAATTCCTACAACGGCGTTGCATCATCGGCATACCGGTGAATTAATGACGAGTGTACTATTGATGCAAGACGTTATCGCGATATTATTAATCGTAATATTATCTGGTGGCGAGGGAGATGCGGTTGCAAGCGTAATCGTAATGTTGTTTGTTAAATTAATTGTTTTAACGTTGGTGGCGTTTGGCTTTATTAAATACATCGTGAATAATTTATTTATTCGTTTTGATATCATTCAGGAATATACTTTTTTACTGGCATTAGGCTGGGGTCTACTAGGTGCGGGTACCGCTCAGGCAATTGGTTTATCCTATGAGATGGGTGCTTTCATTGCAGGTGTAGCATTCGCATCATCACCTGTGTCACAAGCGATAGCTGAGCATTTAAAACCTTTGCGTGATTTTTTTCTTATCCTTTTCTTTTTTTCAATCGGTGCACAATTTAATTACCTTGTGACGCAGCATGTTTTATTTGCTGGCATTGTTATTTCGTTATTGGTAATGATTGTAAAACCCATCGTATTTCAGCAAGGGTTTAAATTGATAGGGGAAGATAAGGCGTTTTCGACCGAACTTGGGGTTCGCCTAGGGCAGGGCAGTGAGTTTTCACTGCTGGTGGCATACAGTGCGCTTGCCAGTGGCCTGATCGATGCTCATGCATCCTATCTTATACAGATGGTTGTGATGATAACATTTGTGTTATCGACATACTGGGTCGTGTTTCGCTATCGGACACCAATATCAAGTACAGCGAAGAATCGTAGCGATTAAATAAACATACCGTATTATTCGTATACCGTGGTGTTCTAGTTTCAGACGTTGTTATCTTCTAATTCGCGCAGATATTTAAATAATTTTCTTGAAGCTGCAGGTGGTTTTTGTTGTTTGTGCTCCTGCTGTGCAGCGCGAATTAGTTGATTGATTTGTTGTCTGTCCACTTCTGGAAAACGCGCAATCACTTCATTAAGCGTTTCTTTATTGTTATCGATCAGGCTGTCTCGCCATTTTTCCAAACGTTTAAATTGAGCCGTATTAGTATCATGTCGGTGCTGTATTTTTTTTATTTGTTTTTCTATGGCCTCACTATCTATAGAGCGTAATAGTTTGCCTATATATTGTCGTTGCCTTTTTAAACCGCTTCTTGATTTTATTTTTAGCGCTGTGGAAATAGCGGATTCAATTTCATCAGGAAGGTCCAATGATTGTAATTCGACGGCTTTTAGTTTTAACATTTGTTCGCCAAGCGTAATCAGGTGATTACACTCACGTTTTACTTGAGATTTGCTCGGGCCATCGTAGAGTTCATCATCTTTGATAGTGTCCTTGTTGTCGAAGTCAGTAGTCATCATCGTCTAAATCATCTTGTACTGGTAGGTCTATAAGTTTGTCGTCATTATTAAACTGAACACTTTCGAGTTGCATTTTAGAATGTTCTTTACCCTTTCGATAATTCTCAACCATAAAAGGGATGTTGTGAAGTTTAGGTATTATCCATATGTGCAAGGCTCTTTTTTTATGCGGGTCTTTACGTACCAATTGTAAGGCCTTGTAATTTTTTCCGGCAAAGCTAATTATTTTACTCGATAGTAATTTGAAATTGTAGTTGTTGATCTTGCCTTTTATCAGGGCTTTGTATAGATATTCTTTGGTGTTCTCATTGGCCTCTATCATTAATGGTATCTGAAAAGATAAGGCTTCCCATATTTCAGAATCGGTTTTAATGTCTATATTTTTATTTCTGACAACGCCGGTTATTTTGCCTTTTAGTGTGTTTTTATACGTATTCCACAGGATAGAAAAGTCTTCATCTCTGTTTTTGTTTTTTCCCGTTTGCGTGTATTTATGCTGCGTGAGTAGTAAATTATCACCAATTTCATCGATAAAGCTTTCTGCTGAAACGCTGTCATTGCTGAATAAATTTGCAAAACCACTTAGTTCTGTACGATGGGTGAACTTATAGCCGGATTCAGTGTGGCTAAGTCGGTAATGTGCTTCGGCTAGTTTGACGCCGTATTTTTGTACTGCATATTGAGCACTAAATTCAGGAAGTGCTTGAGCAGCCAGTAGTTTAGTACTGAAGAGTATGCTGAACAGCAGTATGCTAACCAGTGGTAAAAAGTGTCTATGTATATTTACAATCATGTTTGGTTGTTGTTAATTGATTTCAGTCAGTTTATCGTTTTTCCAGCGTAATGGTTTTTTTAATGGTTTGTTATCAAGTTGAATTTGTTTACCATCAAAGCTAATACGTTTTTGTGCGAACATCTTTATGGCTAATGGGTAAATTTTATGTTCCACATTTAATACCTTAGCGGCTAAATCTTTTGCGCTGTCAGTCTTTAGGACGGCAATCTCAGCCTGTATGACAACAGGGCCGCTGTCGAGTTCATGACTTACAAAGTGCACACTACTGCCGTGTATTGAGTCTTTGTTGTCGATGGCTTGTTGATGTGTATTGAGACCTTTGTATTTAGGTAATAGAGAAGGGTGAACATTAATAAGTCGATGCTGGTAATGATTAATAAAGTGCTCACTTAATATTCGCATGAAGCCGGCTAATATAATAAGGTCAGGTTGTAATGGGTCGATGATTTGAATCATCGCCTGATCAAACGCTTCTCTTGTCGGGTAATCCTTATGGTCAATGACATGGGTAGGGATATTCGCTTTTACAGCACGCTTTAAACCATGTGCTGTCGAGCGATTACTGATGACAGCTTTAACCTCTGCTTCGAGCTGATCATTGTTAATCGCATCGATGATAGCTTGCAGGTTACTGCCGTCACCAGAAATGAGCACGACCAGAGAAACGTTGTTAGGAAAAACTTTTGTAGCCATAGAAAAAGAATGGTTAATCGATATAAAATACACCTGTGTCAGGCCGCAGGTGCGCAGCTTATAGTGATAGGCTTATTTAAAAATAACCTGTTTGTTGTCAGATGATTCAATACAGCCTAGATGCCAGGCATCTTCACCGTTTTCTGTCAGCGTAGTAATGATACTGTCTATATCATTTGTATCGACGATTAATACCATGCCAACACCACAATTAAAGGTGCGGTGCATCTCGCTGCTTTCGACGTTGCCGTTTTCCTGTAACCATTGAAATATTTCGGGAAGTTGCCAGCTGTTGCCATCGATAACAGCTTGTGTGTTTTCCGGTAGCACGCGTGGAATATTTTCAAGCAGGCCACCACCGGTAATATGCGCCATAGCATGGATATCAAACGTAGGCAGTAATGCATGGATTGCCTTAACGTAAATTTTTGTTGGCGCAAGTAATGCCTCGCCAAGTTTATTATTTTGTGTGCCGAACGTTGTGTTGATATCAGCACCGCTTACTTCAATAATTTTACGTACCAGAGAATAACCATTGGAGTGAGGGCCGCTTGATGCGATGGCAATCATGGCATCGCCAGACTTTACCTTTGAGCCATCGATAATGGCTTTCTTTTCGACAACGCCGACACAAAATC
>JAESSQ010000068.1 GCA_016764035.1 Gammaproteobacteria bacterium | reverse complement strand
GTTAGCGCAAGGTACGATATACCCCGATGTTATCGAATCGGCAGATAGTAAAAACTCGCATCTTATTAAGTCACACCATAATGTTGGTGGTTTGCCAAAAAACATGCGTTTGAAACTGATCGAACCGTTACGTGAACTGTTTAAAGATGAAGTGCGTAAGATTGGTGTCGAACTTGGCCTGCCTTCCGATATGGTGAATCGGCATCCTTTTCCGGGGCCGGGCTTAGGTGTACGTATTTTAGGCGAAGTTAAAAAAGAGTATGCCGACTTATTACGACTTGCCGACTTTATCTTCATCGAAGAATTATATAAAAATAACCTATACCATAAAGTCAGTCAGGCGTTCACCGTTTTTCTGCCGGTAAAATCGGTGGGTGTTATGGGTGATGGCCGTCGTTACGACTATGTGGTTGCACTGCGCGCAGTCGAGACCATCGATTTTATGACCGCACGTTGGGCGCATTTACCGTACGACTTTTTAGGGCATGTCTCAACACGTATCATCAATGAAGTGGATGGCATCTCACGTGTTACTTACGATATTTCAGGTAAACCCCCCGCCACGATTGAGTGGGAATAAAATAATGGAAAACATTAACCGCAGAGACGCGGAGACGCAGAGAAAAAATTTACTGTTTATAACGCCGTAGGCGCTATAAAAAATAAACTCAGTGCCTCCGCGTCTCTGCGGTTAAATATTTTTATGTCAGAAAATAATCATCAATATTGGATGCAAAAAGCATTAGAACTGGCGCACCGGGCAGAGGCCGCAGGTGAGGTGCCTGTCGGTGCCGTCATCGTTAAAAATGATGAATTAATCGCAGAAGGCTGGAATCAGCCAATCATCAGTCATGATGCTAGCTCACACGCAGAGATAATAGCCATGCGTGAAGCCGGTAAAAAACTCAAAAATTACCGCCTTGTCGATACAGTGATGTATGTCACGTTAGAACCTTGTTCGATGTGCGTTGGTGCGATGATACATGCTCGGGTGGAAAAAGTTGTCTATGGTGCGTCCGAGCCGCGGACAGGGGCGCTAGGTGGCGCCTTTAACCTGTTACAGGCAAATGATCATAATCATCGATTTGAGGTGGTGTCAGGCGTGATGGCCGAAGACAGTAAGAGCTTGTTGCAAGGTTTTTTTAAGTCCCGTCGAAAATAACTAACGTTAGCGTTAGTTATCTAATCTTGTTGGTTAAATTCCTGCATTAAACGTAGATAATTATTGAAGCGTTGTTTATTCAGTTTGTTGTCAGATACTGCTTGTTGCATGGCGCATTCGGGTTCTTTCAGGTGGCTGCAATTACTGAATTTACAGGCGCCATGAAATTGTCTTACATCAATAAAGCCATGCGTGATTTCATCGAGGCTGTTGTTTATCGGCGTAAAGTCGCGTACACCTGGCGAGTCGATAATTATGCCGTTATCTTTTAAATGATAAAACGCGGACACGGTTGTTGTATGTTTACCTTCGCCCGTTGCTTGTGATACATCGCCGATTTTAATTTCTTCTTTCGGTAATATGGCTTCAACAATAGATGATTTTCCTACACCGGATAAACCGACAAGAATGCTGGTGGTATTACTCAAGGCGTCTGAGATTTCTGTAATGCCAATATTATGTTTTACGCTGGCTTTGATAACGCAATAGCCAATTTTCTGGTAGAGGTTGCTTAAGTCTTCGGCGATTTTTTTTGTTTCGTCATCGAGTAAATCGACTTTGTTGATAATGATTAATGCTTTAGCAGGCAGATTTTCGGCAGCGGTTAAGTACCTGTCGATGAGGTAGGGGTTTGGTTTGGGTTTTAATGCGGTGACGATAACCAGTTGCCCTATATTGGCTGCGACAGGTTTTATGGCACCAGCAATACCTGTTTTAACTAACAGGTTCGTGCGCTCTTTGACGGCGATAACCACGTACTGTTTATTTGTGGATACGTCACTTGCAGACGGTGTTGTAGTGGCTGTTTTATTTGTCTGTATGACGACGTAGTCACCGCAAGCAATATCGCCCAGGTTTTGTCTTATTTTGCATTTAATTTTTTCTAATGCTTCGGTTTCTGCATACAGTTGCCGGCCATGGTGACTGATAACGCGAGCGGTCTGTGAACTGGATTTGTCTAACGATTCTTCATCTTTGATTATATTTTGTTGTTGTGATGAGATACGGCGTTGTTGTTGTTTTGATAATTTTCGTTTAGCCATACGTTAAAAATTAAAGCGTTTGTGCAGCGTTGATTTTTGCAGCACAGATAAAATCGTTTACTGACAGGCCGCCAACACTGTGTGTGCTGTAGGTGACGGTGCAATTATTGTAACGAACCAATAGGTCGGGATGGTGATCTTGTTGATGGGCTATTTGAGCGACGATATTAACAAAGGCCATGGTTTGGTAATAGTTTTTAAAGTGGTAACTATAAGTAATGGTTTGTTGTTTGCTATCGAGTTCCCATCGAGGGTTTAGTTGTTGTAAATATGTCTGGCGCTCATCAGGTTGTAGCGCCGAATCTTCGGTGCTCAGATTACTACATTGTTGTCGATGCAAGTCAGTCATTATCGGCTCTTAAATAAACGTGTTTCTGCTGGCAAAAGTTGTTGCTTAGAAGCGGTAATATTTTTTGTTGAGAAACTGAACAACGGCATCCGCGTCTTCATCAAACCAGGGAATGTCACTACCCTCTTTACAGCGTAGTACTTGTTTGCTTAATGCATCGATAGATTTTACGAATCGATTTTCGCGGGTATATACTTCATCGGTATGACATTTATAGCAGTGGTTTTTGTGGGCTTGTTCGCCATGTGCCATAGGGTCAGTTATTTCATCGTCGTCTACGTTGGCAAGCGCTATGTTGCTAAAGCAAAGTGTCGATAACAAAATTATAAAATTTATATGTTTGTTTTTTAGTAGGCGCATATTTATTTACTCCTTAAAAATTTATTAAGCATGTGCATTTAAATGAGCGATTCGTACTGTAGCAGGTGGGTGAGAATCATAAAATGCAGAGTACATTGGATCAGGTGTTAAGGTGCTTGCGTTTTCGCGATATAAACCGACCAGGGCATGAATTAAATATTTTGCATCGGTTTGTTCGGCGGCAAAAGCATCCGCTTCAAATTCATTTTTACGTGAGAAAATGCTAAATAGCGGTTGAAATGCAAAGGTGAATACGGGCATGACCAGGGTGAATAATAACAGTGCCATATACGTTGATGCATTATTAACGCCTAAGGCACTATAAAACCATTCTGTCTGCATCAACCAGGCGAGCAGTGCTAATGCTAGCAGGGTAGTGCTAAAAGAGATGGCCATGCCTTTTAGAATGTGTTTTTTCTTGAAGTGACCAAGTTCGTGTGCGAGCACGGCTTCTAGTTCGTTGTCACTAAGCATCTTTAATAAGGTGTCAAAAAACACGATACGTTTATTGCGACCAAAGCCCGAGAAATAGGCATTGCCATGTGATGAACGTTTCGAGCCATCGATGACGAAAATACCATTGCTGTTAAAGCCGCAGCGTTCTAATAAGTTGGTGATGCGGTCGAGTGTTTCGCCTTCTTCCAGGGGCTCAAATTTGTTGAAGATAGGAGCTATCCATGTTGGGTAAACCCACATCATAAACAGGCTGAAGCCACTGATGACTAACCAGGTATAAATCCACCATTGCGCACCGGCTTTTTCCATTAACCATAAGATGACGTAGAGCAACGGAACGCCAATGGCAAGCCCTAATAAGCTACCTTTGAACATGTCACTGATAAATGTTTTGATGGTGGTGCGGTTGAAACCAAATTTTTCTTCGATAACAAACGTGCTGTATAACGAGAAGGGCAAATCAAGTAACGATGAGATAAAGGTAAAAGTGAGGATAACGGCGATGCCGGTTAGTATGGGGTTAAGCCCTAATGCGATGATATTGTTATCAAGCCAGTGTAAACCGCCACCGAGTGTCCAGAGCAGTAAAAGTATGATTTCATAAAACAGGGGTAGCCGGCCAAATCTTACTTTGGTGGTGGTGTAGTCAGCGGCTTTCTGATGATCGTCGAGTGTGATCTTGTCGGCGAATGATTCAGGTACTTTTGCCCGATGTTTGGTGACGAAATTAATCTGACGCTGAGAAAGATACAATCGCATCGCGGTCGATACCAATAACATGGCTAAAAATAAAAGGGTGAAATTGTGTAACTCGTTCATAAAAACTCTTTGTGTTATTAGCCGTAGCTTGTATTATCTGTGGTATTGCGCAATATACCATTTATTGCTTCTTCACAATACTGTATTAACTATACTGACTTTAAGGATGTTTATAACCAATGCTAAAATTTAACGATGATAATTTGATTTGGATTGATCTTGAAATGACGGGTTTAGACCCGAATTCTGATCTTATTATTGAAATTGCTACGATCGTTACCGATAAAAACCTTAATATTCTCGACAAAGGCCCGTCGATTGTTATTCATCAGCCCGATGAAGCTATGCAGGGAATGGACGAGTGGTGTACTAATCAGCATGGTAATTCCGGTTTAACGGAGCGAGTGCATAATAGTTCTATTTCTGTAGAAACCGCAGAGAATTTAACCATAGCGTTTTTGAGACAGTATGTGTCTGCGCATAAATCACCTATGTGTGGTAACAGCATCTGCCAGGACAGGCGGTTTTTAGCGCGCTATATGCCTATGCTGGAAGATTATTTTCATTATCGTCATATCGATGTTAGTACCTTGAAAGAACTGACCAGCCGTTGGGCACCGGAAAAGAAAATGGTTTATAGCAAAGAGTCCAGTCATCTGGCTATGGACGATATCATCGATTCAATCGATGAGCTAAAGCATTATCGTGAGACTATTTTATCAATCTAGTCGTGTGAGACCTCAGCATGAGATTTTTGCACGATTATAATATCTCATGCAAAAATCTGATTGCTTCTATGTTTATACTTTAAAGTTCGACCGGTGTGTCGGTTTGATTGCCCCAGTCAGACCATGAGCCTGGATAGCCTAAAACATTCTCATAACCCAGTGATTTCAAGACCAGCCAGGAATAGGCTGAACGATGATGTGACTGACAGTAACAAATGACTTCTTTGTCTTTTGTAACGCCTAAAGCCTGTAGACGTTGCTCGATGTCTTCGGCAGGTAAACGGCGTAGGTTACTATTTTGATCCATGAGTTCGGTCCATTCATAGTGGGCAGCGCCTGGAATATGGCCGGCTTTGTCTGCAAATTTCTTGGTGCCGTTAAATTCATCAACCGAACGGGCGTCGAGTATGGCTATGTTTTTATCATCCAAATGCGTTTGAATGAAAGCACGCGTGGCGGTATGACGATGTGTTTTTTTCAATATGTAATGACTAGCAACGGGTTTATCCGGTACCTCGTTATTTAGAGGGTGGCCTTCATTGGCCCAGCTATGTAGGCCGCCGTTTAGGATGACGGCGGTTTCATGGCCAAACACATGTAAGGTCCAGACAAATCGAGCTGCACAACCACCGCCTTCATCGTCATAGGCGACAATTAATGACTGTTTAGTAATGCCGAGACTGGAGAGTAAGGCCGAAAAGCTTTCATTGTCTGGCAATAATCCCATTACCGGTTTATCGGTTGTGACGATGTCGGCATAGTTAATGAAATGTGCTTGTGGGATGTGCGCCTGTG
>JAESSQ010000067.1 GCA_016764035.1 Gammaproteobacteria bacterium | reverse complement strand
GTTGGTACATACATCATGGCTCATTTGAAGCCTTATAGGGAGAGGTGGACCATTCCATTAGGTCTTTTCATGCAACATTCTCATTCATCATCTTTAACTATTCAATTCTAGGGGAAGAGTATTACCTATTTCGCTGATCAATATACTATCACCGTATTTTAGAAATATTATTGAGACTGCTTTAATAAGCGGATGTTATTTTAGTCTATCAGACCAGTGGTTCGGTTCTCTGTGTAGATTAGATACAGAGATGATTAATATGAAATTTTCGTGTTTTGTATAAATAAGACCGTAAGGAAACCGTCTGGTTTGGCATCGTCGAGTATTTACTGAAAGTGGATGCCAGGCATCTGGGTAACTTGCGATGCGATCTATTGCATTTAATACTTCCTGTAAAAAACAGTTCCTAATTCGTCGGATTCGTTATTGTAAAAGTCTATAGCTTCATCAAACTCAACTTGAGCTATGTCCAAAAATTTTATTATCATTTATATTTAGACAATACCTCATCAAGAGTGACAACTTTAAGGTTGCCACTTTTATAAGCTTCTAGCCGTGATTCTGCTTCTTTCGCCCAACGTTTATCCAGTTCTGGATCTGGTTGATCCAGGTTTAAGATAAGATGGTCAACTAACCTAGCTTGGTCAGCAGGTCGCAATGTTATTGCTTCTTTTAATATGTCTTCAGGTGTTGCCATGATTCTGCATACGTATAAAAATGATTGGTTAAAGTATAGCACTCGCCTAATCAAGTTTCACAACGAAAAAATAGGAGCAGGTCTTTCATTTTTAATTCTTGCGACAGTATACGCCACATTCAACCTGCAAGTGCACCAACCTCATCCCGAAAGACCTCATAAGGTGTTCTGAATCCTAAGCACTTACGAGGACGATTGTTGAGTAGTTTTTCTACTTGATTTATTTCAGCATGACTAAGCAAACGAAAGCACGTTCCTTTCGGAAAAAACCGTCGAATAAGTCCATTTATCTGTTCTACGCTCCCTTTTTCCCAGCTGTGATATGGGGCGCAAAAATAGGAAGCAAGATTTAATTTAGCGTTAGTTTTTTTATGCTGTGTATTTTCACTGCCATTATCATAAGTGATACTTTTTTTAAAAGCACTTGGGTGGTGTTTAAGACGTTTCACCAGGGCATGGTGAGTCAGTTGCGCCGTTTTGTTTTCCATGAAGCTAATATGCGTTAAACGGGTTTTTCTTTCCACAATAACATTCAGTCCGCTTTGCCTATCAGACGATACGATGGTATCACTTTCCCAGTGCCCACAATGCGTTCTTGTGTCTGCTTCAATTGGGCGTTGATCGATGGAAACTCTGTCGCTAATACGATATTTCTTCGTGCGATAGGGACGTTTTATTCGTCGTTTAGCGTGTTTTCTGGGTAAATATTTAATCAGTTCAGGTGCTTGAATGTAGATATATTGGTAGATCGATTCATGGCAAATATAGTGGTCGGGATTTGTTTGTTTAAGCCGCCCAGAAATCAATTCGGGTGTCCAACCGATACGTAATTTTTCACCGACATATTTGCGTATAAATGGATGTTTTAATCGGTATCGTTTAGCTCTTTGTTCTAATTTCCATTGGTACATTATTTGTGCGCCACGCGGGATATATCCATAACTCGATGGCCACTGATTGCGACGAAGCTCACGACTCACGGTGGTATGAGATCGGCGTAATCTGCGCGCCATCTCTCGTATGCTGACTTTGTCTTTTATCCAGTAAAATATTAGCGTCCTTTCCTGGTGACTTAAGTGATTGTAATGATGTCCCATAGTTTATCCCCAATAGTTAGAATACTAATTATATTAGGATAAGGTGGTGCACTTGATTTTAGAATACGGGATACCAAGCTAAGCGACAAAGTAAAACGCTTCATGAAAAAAGGGGGCATTGACGTACCAGGAAGTTGTCATCTGCTTGGCCATGCCATGGTCACACACTTGCTGGAGAATGGGGCAGACCTACGCTATATCCATGTGATGCTTGGACAGTGATGTCAGCTCGACGCATATATAGCGCATGTATCGATTAGAAAGCTGCAGGAAGTGCATGCGCAGACGCATCCAGCGACGATGAAACGACGGCACGATAGCGGTTTGTAAAACAATAATTACGGGGCTATACTTGTAGTTACAAATGTACATACAGGATGAAGTATGAAATTTGAATGGGATGAGAAGAAAAACAAAGCCAATATTAAAAATCACGGAATCGATTTTAAAGACATAGAAGAGTTTTTCAATCATCCGATGTTGAATCGGATCGATGATCGGGACGATTATGATGAAGAACGTTGGATTGGCATCGGTCTGCTATTAGAAATAGTCGGTGTGGTCATTTACACCGAGCGAGTAGGCAATGTTACGCGCATCATCTCTGCTCGAAAAGCGACTAAACGCGAGGTAAAAGGTTATGAAAAGTACATCAAAAACTAATTTGAAAAAACTTAAGGCAATGAAGGATGCAGACATTAATCTGACAGACATTCCTGAGTTGGACGATGACTTTTTTAAAAATGCAGAGGTTGTGATGCCGCCGAAAGAATCGTTAACCTTGCGAGTGGATACCGATGTGTTGACGTGGTTTAGGCATACAGGAAAAGGTTACCAGACACGCATAAATAAATTACTGCGTCGTTACATGGAAACCCAAACGCATCGCTAAACACCGTTCGTGACACGCTCGATTATCGTGTCAATCCGACCACTTGCATTCGTCAGCAACTACTGCGCTAACATCCTTGTTGCAAATCACACTGCTTGCAAGAGGTGGCAAGTGGCGCGCCAGACTCTGACGGGCATCCATGCCCGATAATCAAAAAGGATAATCGTTCACTCTGGCACACTCAGCGTCCTGCTTCGTGGTGGACAACACCTGCTAAAAACCAGCAAATGTTGTTTTATGTTTATCTGGCTAATAACCAAGCTAAAAGACAGCTTCGTTATTAGCTTGCCCAACCCTCAAGGGGCTTTTAAACGGGCAAGTAACATAACACTGATTATTCGCAAATATTTAATGGTATAAGCACACAAAAGCAAAGCGTATGCAGCCCCATTAAAGGAGAAACAGGGGGTCATATATGGTCCTAAATACGCGCTTGCAGACGATACAGACGCGGCAACAGACATCGCGAAAGAGGTTTTACAAAGTTATGTCGAATCTAGTCATAAACACTGGTTGACGGGTATGCGAGCGAAGTGCGG
>JAESSQ010000066.1 GCA_016764035.1 Gammaproteobacteria bacterium | reverse complement strand
TTGCGTAAAAGCGCGCATTTCCAGTACCCCTTTGGTGTTTAACGAGATGATGATGTAGTAAGCTTTTTTATAGCTGCTCTCGTCGATATCGAGCTGTGATGGAACAGCGTTTTCTGTTGGGTGTGAATGCACGATTGCAAACAGTTGCTGCTGTTTGTCGCGCATTTTTTTCATCGCGCTTATCTGTTGTGGTGCGTCCATTAGAAATCGACAATTGGGATTTTTAGAAATGTTATCGATTGGATAGTATGTTTTGTTCAGTTCAGTATCGTTGCCGATTAAGCCGCAAACTTCGATGTTAGGATTTTTCTGTGCATGTGCCAGAATTTTATTTACCATTGGGCGTGGCAGGGACAGTGTTTCGGTAGTTGGTTTCATTATTATTTAGCGCAGACAGAGCAATTGGCATCTTTTTTAAACTTTATAGTTCGCCATTGTAAAGCCAATGCATCAAATATCAATAGCCGATTTTTTAATGTTTCGCCGATTTCGCAGATAAGCTTTATTGCTTCCAGTGCTTGCATGCTACCCATTATACCGACGACGGGGGCGAGTATACCGTTTTCACTGCAGCTGGTATTTTCTTCGCCTTCTTCTGCATAGAGGCAGGCGTAACATGCGCTATCTGCCTGGCGAAAATCAAAAACGCTGATCTGTCCTTCGAATTGTATGGCAGCCGCAGATACTAATGCGACACGTTGAGAATAACAGGTGCTGTTGATGAGGAAACGGGTAGAAAAATTATCTGTGGCATCAATTACGCAGTTGGCATCTGTTATCAGTGTGGCGAGCTCGTCCGGTGATAATTTTTTGTCGACGCAGTGAATCGTTGTTTCTGGATTAAGTTGTAACAAGGTTTTTTTAGCAGAGCTAACTTTGCTTTTTCCGATACTATCAATGTTATGCACGATTTGGCGCTGTAAGTTACTGTTGTCGACGGTATCGAAGTCCACCAGTGTTAGTGTGCCTACGCCTGCTGCGGCGAGATACATCGCCACCGGACTACCTAAACCGCCAATGCCTATGATGATGACGTGCGCATCGTGTAGACGTTGTTGGCCTTCGATACCAAAATGCGGCAGCATTATTTGACGACTGTAATGCAAGAGCTGGTCGTCGTTTAATGTAATGTTGATAGGCATAGGTTGTTTATATTTCGGTTAGCAGGAAAAGTTTAGGGCTTGAGGTGTTTTATATATTTGCTTAGGTGATTTTATATTTGTCCTGCGGTTAATCGATGATGCCCTGATAAATCCTGTTTTTGTATGATATCTGAAAAACCGTATTTTGCGAAACAATCAGCAACCAATTGTTTTTGGTCATAACCGTGTTCGACGATTAGCCAGCCTTGTCTTTTTAGGTAAACACTGGCATGTGCGCATAAATGCGTAATATATTCCATGCCATTTTCGCCAGCAGTCAATGCACGCTCTGGCTCGAATCGTACATCACCTTGTTTTAGGTGCGGGTCATCACTGGCGATGTAAGGTGGGTTACTTACAATGATATCGAAATCGTTATCCTGTATGTTGCTATACCAATCGCTCTGAATGAGGCTGATATTGTTTGTTTTGTGGTAGTCGCTATTTTTACGAGCCAGGGCTAATGCATCTGCAGATATGTCGCTGGCGATTATTTCCCATTGCGGTTTTTCTGTTGCGATGGCAATGGCGATGGCACCGGTGCCGGTACCCATGTCCAGCAGTTTGCATTCTTGTCGGTCGGAAAATTTATGTAGAATAAATTCGATAAGTGTTTCGGTTTCAGGACGGGGGATTAAGGTGCTGTTATCAACAAAAAAATCTAATGACCAGAATTCACGTTGCCCTGTCAGGTGTGCGACCGGTACGCCGCTAAACCGCTGCTGGATGAGCTGTTGAAAATATATGGCTTGTTTCTCGTTAAGTTTTTTTTCTGGCCAGGCAATAAGGTGTGCGGTATTACATTTCAGAATATGTGTCAGCAAAATTTGAGCATCGAGCATGGCACTGGGGCTTGACTCAAGTAACACCTGGTTTGCATGTTGTAATGCCTGCTGGATAGTCATGGGTTTGTGATGAGAAAATAGGCGTTGCTATAAGCTTGCCTATATATGCTCAATGACGGAACAATACTCTAGTCGTCTGACAGGCTGGCAAGTTGTTCGGCCTGAAACTCGTTAATTAAGGGCCCGACAACCTGATTTAAATCACCTTGAATAATCTCATCTAACTTATACAGCGTGAGGTTTATGCGGTGGTCGGTGACGCGTCCTTGCGGATAATTGTAGGTGCGTATGCGTTCTGATCGATCGCCACTGCCGACCAGACTTTTTCTTGTCTGTGCTTGTTCGGCCTGCTGTTTTTCTATCTTTGCATTCATGATGCGTGACTGTAGCAGTGACATGGCGCGTGCTTTATTTTTATGTTGCGAGCGTTCATCCTGGCATTCGACGACGGTGCCGGTTGGTATATGGGTGAGGCGTACTGCAGAATCTGTTTTGTTTACATGCTGACCGCCGGCGCCGGAAGCTCGAAAAGTATCTACGCGTAAATCGGCAGAGTTGATTTCTATCTGTTCAATTTCAGCAACTTCGGGTAATACCGCAACAGTAGCTGCTGAGGTATGTACGCGTCCTTGTGATTCAGTTTCAGGCACGCGCTGTACACGGTGTGCGCCCGATTCAAACTTTAACTGTGAGTAGGCGCCTGCACCAATAATACGAGCAATCACTTCACGGTAACCACCGTGTTCGCCCTGGCTTTGGTTGATGATTTCTATCTGCCAGCGTTTGAGTTCAGCAAAGCGTGTATACATGCGGAACAGGTCGCCTGCAAATATAGCCGCTTCATCGCCGCCGGTGCCTGCACGTATCTCGAGAAAAATATTGCTATTGTCGTTGGGGTCTGTAGGTAATAATAATTTCTGTAATTGTAATTCTTGTGACGCTATTATTTTGCTGGTTTCTTTCTTTTCTTCTTCTGCCATTTCACGAACGTCAGCGTCATCATCTTTCAGTAACTCTTCTGCTTCTTCAAGGTCGTCATTGGCGCTGTTGTAAGCTTGGAAGCATGTCACGATGGGTTCGAGTTGTGCGTATTCTTGTGATAGAGCACGGAATTTATTTTGCTTGCTGATAATGTCAGGGTCGGCAAGTAAGCCGGCGATTTCTTCATGACGGTCGAGCAAGGTATGGAGTTTATTGTGTATGGAATCTTTCATTTAGGTGCGGCTTATTTTGTTTTATTAAAATCATTTTTATCATCTTTGCTTAAAAATAAATTTTGAGCAACATCTAAAATATGATCGCGGTTATCCTGACTGGCCTGACGTAGTTGCGTGCTTGGCTGGTGTAAAAACTTATTGGTTAATGTGTTGGCCAAAAATTCGAGAACTTCTTCGGGTTTTTGACCGGCGGCTAACTGTTTTTTTGCTTTGGTTAGAACTTCACTGCTCATGTCTTGTGTGTGCTGTCTGATTTGAGCGATGATATCGGTAGCACCTAATGAGCGTTGCCAGTCTAAAAAATGTGTGACTTGTCTGTCGATAATCTCATGAGCTTGCTCAGCGGCCTGTTGGCGATTTTCCATATTACTTTCGATAACCGATTGCAGATCGTCTACGCTGTACAGGTAGATATCATCAAGTTCGTTGATTTCCGGTTCGATGTCACGTGGCACGGCTAGATCAACCATGAAAATAGGTTCACGCTTGCGCTGTTTCAATGCGCGTTCGACAGTGCCCTTGCCGATAATAGGCAGTGGGCTGGCTGTGGATGTAATGACGATATCACAACGGTATAAATGGTCACCGATGTGTTGCAGACCTATGGCTTCGCCACCGAACTCATCGGCCAGCCGTTGCGCGCGCTCCTGACTACGGTTGGCGATAATAATTTTGCTTACGCCTTGCGCGTGTAAATGCCTGGTTGCTAATTCTATGGTGTCGCCTGCGCCAACCAGTAAAATGGTGGTTTGCTTGAGGTCGCCAAAAATCTGTTTAGCAAGGCTGACGGCAGCAAAGGCCACCGATACGGGGCTGGAACCAATGTCGGTATCGGTGCGAACTTGTTTTGAAACAGCGAAAGCACGTTGAAAAAGTTTGCCGAGTAATTGACCGATAGTGCCATGCTCATTTGCCAGTGCATAAGCGTCTTTCATCTGTCCTGCAATTTGCGGCTCGCCTAACACCATAGAATCTAAACCGCTGGCCACTTCCATGGCATGGCGTATGGTTTCTTCATGGGAATAACTATAAAGGTGATCGGTGAACAGGTGTTCGTCCAGGCCGTGAAATTGGCTGAACCATTGAACGATAGACTGGTCGATATCTTTGGATGTTACGCAATAGATTTCGGTGCGATTGCAGGTGGACAATATGCTGGCTTCTTCGACATGGTCGAGCCTTTTTAGGCTGGCAAGTGCTTCGGGTAACGATTGTGGCGTGAACGCAAGTCGTTCGCGCAGATCGAGCGGCGCGGTTTTGTGATTGATACCAAGTGTAATCAAAGACATAGACAAATGCGAAAACAATATTGTTACGAGGAAACCGGCAATTTTGCGCGATACAAACACGTAACTCAAGCTGAATCAGGGATATACCTCGAAATATTTGGTTGATTCGCTAATATTTTTCATTCAATTAATGTTATTTACGCTAAGAAATGCGTTATATTTAACCTTATAGATAGTTTAATTATTTGTACGATATGCATAATAAACACCTTAATTTTATATTTAGTATCAAAAGTTTAGATGACGTACGAAAACTTTTATCAGTAAGCCACATAACAAATACCTACGATGAATAGTCAAATTAAAATTTATTCCATACTGCTTCTTCCTGTGTTGCTAACAGCCTGTAATACCCTGACAGTAAGCAATGATGGTAAGCAAGGCGCACAGTCTGAGGTTAGCGCGGGTGAACCGATAACATCAATAAGCGACAATAACGTATCGCAACAAACAGTGAGCGAAGCTTCGGCATCTGTTAAAGAACAGCCAGAGCTGGATGGCGATTCGTTATTTAATTTACTGGCGGCAGAATTTGCTGGCAACAGTGGTGACGTTGAATCTGCATTAAAATATTATAACCAGGCGGCAAAAACTATTGATGACAGTCGTATAGCGGCACGTCGAGCTTATATTGCATTGTATGGCGAAAATTATGATGAAGCGTTAGTTGCACTAAAACGTTGGCATGAACTCGATCCTGATTCAAAAGATTTATCACGTATGTATGCGATTACTTACCTTAGGCTGGAGCAGTCAGAAAAGGCTGTGCCGTATATAGCTGTGCTACTCGACGAATTAGATGAGTCATCCATAAATGAGGCGATGGCAGTAAAACAATTGCTGGCAAAAAATGCGAGTACAGAAGATGCCTACTTTGTTTTACAACAACTCAATGAAAAAGAAAAAAACAATCAACACCTTCTCGTTTTGCAGTCACGTTACGCTGCACAATTAAAAAAGTATGACGAGTCGCTGGCTACGCTAGATAAAGTGCTCGAAATAGATCCATCGTTACATGAAGTATTAATTATAAAGGCAAGAATATTATCTGCTCAGGGTAAAAATGTAGAAGCAGCAAAAATCATTAAACAAGTACTGGATGAGCTACCAGCGAATAATGCGCTGCGTCTACAGTATGCACGTATGTTGGTAGAGCAGCGTAAATTGTCTGAGGCGATTGAACAGTATTCGATACTCAATAAAAAGTTACCTGATGATGCAGAGGTTACACTTAGTCTAGCTCTGCTCAATATCGAAACCAATAACCTTGATGAAGCCATTGATGCGCTTGAGCACCTAATCGACATTGATAAAAGAGTTTCTATTGCTAATTATTATCTGGGTAGGATTTCACAAAATCAGGGTGAAGAGAAACAGGCGATAGCCTACTATCTTCGAGTAAGAACTGACGATTATAGTTTTGATGCGCAATTGAGGGTTGGTATATTGTTAGCAAGGCTAGGTAAAACAGATGAAGCATTGGCGAAACTCGATGCGCTTGCTGATGCGCCGGGAAATTGGACGCTACGAGTACAATCTTATCTGGCCCAGGGCGAAATATTACGTGATCAGAAAAGGTATAAGGAAGGCGTAGAAATGTACAGCCGTGCATTGCAGCAAAATAGTGATGATACATCGTTACTTTATGCTCGCGGCTTAATGGCAGAAAAAGTCGATCGTCTGGATATGGTAGAGGCCGACTTGTTGAAAGTTATCTCAAAGGAACCAGACAATGCCAATGCGCTTAACGCATTGGGGTACACCCTTGCTGACCGAACGGAAAGATACAAAGAAGCGTTAAAATACATCAAAAGAGCAGCTGAACTCGTACCTGATGACCCTGCGATACTCGATAGTCTGGGTTGGGTTAGTTACCGTTTAGGCGAGATGGATAACGCATTAAAGTGGTTGTCGCAGGCATTTGAAAAATTAGTCGATGCCGAGATAGCTGCGCATTATGGTGAAGTGTTATGGCATAGCGAACAAAAAGATAAAGCGCGTGTTGTTTGGAACCAGGGCAAAGAGCAAAACCCCAGTAATTCAGTATTGCTTGAAACATTAAATCGGTTAAAACCGTAATTAAAATCGTTTGAATTCGAATAAAGCTACGCATTCTTTCTTTTGTAAACAATTATGATTCGAAAAACATCATCGCGCCTGATCAGCGGTATAGCATGTCTGGCCCTTGTCTCGTGTGCCACTATCGACGACCAGGCTCAGCCCAAAAATACCCCAACTGTCGAACCCGCAGGATGGGTAGCTGAAAAAGAGCAACGCCAACAAATTAAAAGCTGGGAGATTCGTGGCCGACTTGGTGTGCAAACACAATTCAACGGCGGCTCGCTGGATATTATCTGGAAGCAAACGGGTGAAACGTTTACGATACGTTTAATTGCTCCTTTGGGTGCGGGCACATATCTTATTCAAGGGGATAATCGTTATGCAGAAATCCGATACCCGAATGGCAAAAAAGCTATTATCAATGATATCGATGATGTTTTTTTAACAGCCCTCGATGTGGATTTACCGGTATCGGCAGTAAAAGACTGGATACGTGGATTGCCGGCTGAGGTTTTTGTAACAGATGCTATTAGCTGGAATGAAAAACGTCTGTTGCATCGCTTGAGTCAGTCGGGTTGGGACGTTGAAATAACGAAATATGCAGGCGAAAAATTACAGATGCCACATGCCATTTATCTCAGCAGAGTTGATGACGAAGAACTCGATATTAGATTATTGCTCAGGTCGTGGTTGTTTGATGCGTCTAATCGCTAGATAGCGATACTCGTTTTTTATGATGCGTAATCAAATTTTTTCACAACTATGAATGATCACTTTTGGCCAGCACCGGCGAAATTAAATTTGATGTTACATATCACGGGCCGACGTGCGGATGGTTATCACGAACTACAAACAGTCTTTCAGTTTATCGACTTTTGTGATGAATTAAAATTTGAAGTGCGAGCCGATGATTGTATTATTCGTCATTGTGACGATTTTAATGTGCCTGAAAATGAAGATATCATTATTCGCGCAGCTCAAGTTTTGCGCGAAAGGTTTCCTCGAAACAATGCCCAGAAGCAGGCAGTAACAAAAAAATCGGTGGACAATCAGGTAACCGAAGATTTTGGTGTAGATATCTATCTTAAGAAAAAAATCCCTATGGGCGCGGGTTTGGGTGGTGGTAGTTCGGATGCAGCCACGACGTTAGTGGCCTTAAATAAATTATGGGGAATGCAGTTTAGTATTGAAGAATTATCGGAAATAGGCTTGAGCCTGGGTGCAGATGTTCCTGTTTTTGTACATGGTTTTGCCGCCTTTGCGGAAGGTGTAGGTGAAAAATTAAGCCCGATATCGTTGATTGAAAGTTGGTATTTGGTGTTAATTCCACCAGTAAATGTTTCGACAAAAGAAATCTTTTCAAATAGGGAATTGACACGGGATTGTTCTGCCATCAAACTGTGCGACCTTTCGCGGCGTGAGTGGCGGAATGTATGTACCCCGGTGGTAATAAAAAACTACCCTGAAGTGTCGCAAGCTATTGATGTTATAAGTAATTACTCAAAAGCTTGTATGAGTGGTACAGGTGCTTCGGTTTTTGCTGTTTTTGAAACAAAAGCAAAAGCTGATGAAATATTGCAACAAATCAGGAAAGATTCAACGGTTGGCTCGTGGAATTGCTTTGTTGTTAGGGGTTTAAATCAGTCTCCTTTGCACCAATATTTAGATTCTTTAAGCGTCACTGATAGGTGACTTGGAGAAAATATTCTGGGCCGTTGCCAAGTGGTAAGGCACCAGCTGCTTTGAGATCATGTGATCCTGGCATGCGCAGGTTTTATTTATAAAATCGCTAGCGCAGTATAAGTTAAAATAGATTTTTAGATTATTGGGCCGTCGCCAAGCGGTAAGGCACCAGCTGCTTTGAGATCATGTGATCCTGGCATGCGCAGGTTTTATTTATAAAATCGC
>JAESSQ010000065.1 GCA_016764035.1 Gammaproteobacteria bacterium | reverse complement strand
TTTACAATCTGCCCCCTTTGACCACTCGGGAACCCCTCCAAAAATCAAGCCGCACATTTTGCTTGAACGCAACACCACTGTCAACTACCAAGCGCAACGATAACGGTATTTTTTTACTAAATAAAGCGTTGAGCCCACTTAATTAACAATTAAGATCAAGCGTTGCAAAACATCTATATCGCCAGGCAAAAATCTGTAAAAAATCACAAAATAAAAACGCCCACAACCTCAATTCAATTTATTGAGACTGCGGGCATATATATTGGAGCCGGTGACAGGAGTTGAACCCACGACATCCTCATTACAAGTGAGGCGCTCTACCAACTGAGCTACACCGGCAAGGGGCGCAATTGTAGGGAATCAATCCGCTGAAAGCAACAAGAAACAAGGTAATAATATGATTTTTTTTTAAAATTTAATTTGCCCAATGAAATGTATCGAGCAAAAAAAGGCCATAGCGGCGATTACGCATTAAAATTCAGGTGTGGCAATCAAGCTTCAATCGAACAATTTTTTCCTTTTTTTCCAACTTAATGTATTTCGCAACAATAGCTTCAGGGAGGTTTAAAATATTATCTAACTGATAATCTAACCAATAAACCGTAAGTTTTTTATATTTAGGCTCAATCACAACATTAAAACCAAGCTTCTTTACTTTACTTACAAGTCCATTTGCCCCACTTTGGCTTCTAAAATACCCTAACGAAATACCATTGATCTTTTCACCTTCACGAATCAAATAAAAATCTTTCACTTTTTTTGCTTTCAACCGCTTACTCGTTGCCACTGCCTTAGCACGATTATTTTCAGGCTTGATATAAACCCAGTATAACGACTGTTCTTTTATTTCTTGGCCACGAAAATCTGTTGTTTTCACATAAGGTTTAATCTCACTCGTTAAGTTTCGCAGCATGGCTAAGTCACGAAACGGCCCTAATGAAAAACAACTTTTTGCCTGTGATTTTTGATCAATTACCACGCTATCTATTTTTTCATCCCCAGTAACAGGCACCGCAACCATTGCATCAATACCTTGCCTACCTTCGCCCTGCTCTTTTTTGCTTACTACGTCATTAAGATGCTCTTCAGCAACATCTACCGATATTGCTTTTTTCGACACCGGCAACTCGCCAGCCTGCGCTGACTCACTTAACAAAACGATGGTTTGAACATTTCTAATAGGCGCGACGTTTACGTAGGATGGCGTCGGCACAATAAAAACCTGCCAGGCCACATACACCAGGTTGAGAACGAGCAGTAATACAAATAGCCAACGCATATCTTTTATTCCAGATAGTTATTACACTGTAACTTAATATCTAATAATCCCATCATCACCAGGTCAGGCTCGCATTGCATAGCCGGCATGTCAGGATAGCTCAAAATCACTTCCGCAAAACCACCGGTAAGAACAATTTGCACCGGACCTTCGAGCTCTGCCTGAGCCAGTCGACAAAGTTCACGAATTCCTGCCTGCAATAGTTTATGCAACCCCTGGTTAACCGCGTCTTCGGTATTATTTGGTACACCACATTCACCACTCTGTACATTATATGGCGCATTCACTTCTGCCGTATCAGTCATCAAGGCCGCATGCATAATCGCGTATGATGGCAATATATAACCACCAAGATGCTGACCATTTTTATTTATAAAGTCAAAGGTTACGGCTGTACCCGCACTAATGATGCAAACAGAGCGACCCGAACTACGATGAAACGCAGCTACAACAGCTGCCCATCGATCAACACCGTGCTGAGCAGGATTTTTATAGGCATTGGTAATATTATTAAAGTGCTTTTCTGTTTTCAAAAAATCCACGTCCATTTGCCAGGTCAGCGCACACCATTGCGCTAAAGCGAGAGACACATCATTACCAGCAACACAAACTGCATATATTGCTGCAGGTTTTTCCATTGTTAAAAACAATTGATCAAATGCCTTTGTTAGCTCTCTCAACTGATAAGCGATAACGCCGCGATTCACAATTTTACCGTCACGCCATGATGCTCTTTTAATTCGGCTATTTCCGATATCGATTGTTAAAATCATTGCCCACCTGTTTTGACACTTATATCTGCACTGTTAAATACCCGTAGCTCACCATCAATTAAAACCTGCAGTTCGCCATCATCATTAACACCTTGCGCAACACCATACAACACATTTTTCTCATCAATGGCTACCTCAATATCTTTCCCCATACAAAAGTCATACTGGCGACGAAAGCTTTCTAAATTTATTTCCGCCGACTTGTGAAAAGTCTGACACGCATCAACGACGTTTTGCAATAACCGTAAAGCGACATCATTAATTTCATGCTTTAGCTCGACCTGTTGCGACGCTACCTCTGAGCAGATATCCGTCAACAGAAATGCATTGCCCGCGTCATAATGAGACATATCATAATTTAAGCCAATACCAATAACCGCCGCTACCTTATCATTAGCCTGCTCTTTACTACGGCCCTGCCTAACAGGTTGCGTTTCAATTAAGATGCCAGCAATTTTTTTACCTTGCACATAGACATCATTTGGCCATTTAACCTGAACATAACTCAGACCTATGCTCTCTAATGTTTTCGCAATTGCCAATGCAATCGTTATAGGCAGCAAATACAGTGACTGCTTAGACAGCACAAACGGCCAGACAACACTCATTGCAATATTCGACTGTGCCGACATAATCCACTGCTTACCACGCCGCCCCCTACCTTCTGTTTGCTCTTCTGCAAAACATGCAAACGGTAGAACCTTACCCGATTTGCACTGTTGCAAACACCATCGATTCGTCGAATCAATCGATTCATGAACCACCACCTCTATACCGGTACCTGCGCGCAGAATGGTTTTCAACGCCTCAGCTTGTAAATACTTCATTGTTACCTGCATTATAAATCGTCACAAGAAAGACGATTTATATCACAGCGCGCCACACAATAAACACTCACGCTAAGATAACAATCACATAAAAAATAAAAAAATGGCAATGCATGGTTAATATGTAACCAATAAATTCCGAGCGCTAAAGTTTTTTAAAAACGACAATTTTTATATATCCATTTGTTTTTAATATAGATATATGCCATTTCTTCAACACTATATTGTCACAAATACAACAAATGTGTCATATTCCCAACAAAAAGACGACAGTTTTCATTACACTATGCTATAGTTCTCTTATCGATTGGTTTGACTGCATTTCTTTGCAGCCCGAGTCATCGATTTCAAAATAATTGCTCTAAAACACTATTCCCGTATCTAGATTGCTCTCAGATAGAGTTCGTCTCTTTCTGTCGCAATATGCATTACCAATAGGTTGGAGCATATTAATGTTAAATTCATACAGTCTAAAGCCAAGTTTACTGTCGACACTAGCAACTTTAGTTATGACACTACAGCTAACCGCTTGTGGCACTGACGAATTTTTATCGGAAATCTCACCTAATATCGGCACTGACACTACAAACATTTCAGACACTGACACTAGTTCGAACAGTCAAGCCATAATCAGCGGCACCGATACTGGCAGCGTTATTGAAGATGTTGACCCAGACAGCGATAATCTATTAGAAGTTAGTGGCACGCTAAATATCATCGATAATGACACCAACGAAAATGGCTTTATCAGTACAACAGTTTTCGGCAATTTCGGTAGTCTGAATATTGATATCAATGGAAACTGGAGCTATGCAGCTGCCAATGACCAAAACAGCATCCAAAATTTAGACAACAACCAAACGTTAATCGACACGCTAACTATCAGCAGTATTGACGGCACTACACATAATATTATAATTACAATCGTCGGCGTAACCGATTCAGGCTCAAATTCAAATACTCCAGCTATTATTTCCGGTATTGATAGTGGAAGCGTCACTGAAGATGTCGATCCAGATAATGATGGCCTACTGGAGATTGGTGGTGCATTGACCATCTCAGACATCGATGCGGGTGAATCCTTATTTATCGCAACAACGTACAATGGTAACTACGGTAACCTTACTATTGATGCCACAGGCAACTGGAACTATTCTGCAAACAACAGCCAGGCCTCTATTCAAAACCTGGATGATGGTATGTCTTTAATCGATGGAATAACCGTTAACAGCGTAGATGGAACGTCACATATTGTGTCAATCACACTATTCGGTGTAAACGAAAGCAACACAACAGCCAATCTCACTTTATCGTGGACAGCGCCTTCAGAGCGTGAAGACAATAGCGCAATAGCACTATCTGAGATTGCAGGCTACAAAATATTTTATGGAGCAACACAAGGCGATTACACTAACAGCGTCAATATAAATGACAATACGGCAACCGATTACACATTCAGCAATTTCTCTGCTGGCACTTACTATTTTGTTATCACAACTATCGATACTGATGGGCGTGAAAGCCAATATTCATCGGGCGTTAATATTACCATTTAACATGCACGAGCAATTAATCTGAACATAGGTATACATGGATGGGGGATGACAAATTTATAGCCCTTACCCATCCATGTATACATCAGTACCTACAAATACAATGAAAGTGTACAACGCCACACTTTCGGCAACCAGAACTCACTATTCACCCTACCATAAATAACTCACACCTCTGTTTTTACTAAAAACTGTCATCATTTCTACAACACCAGTCACGAACTCATCAATAAACTGTCATTTTTTCAACAAAAAACTTTTAATCTATATCAGAATATTATAGAATTCGCATCTACGCTTAATCGAGCAGTGATTCTTACTTGCGATACCTGATTAACCGGCTTCTAAATGCTCAAAAACTAAAATTTATCCATCACATAATAATAAAAATGCCGGGCGTGTGGCTACCTTCTAGCTGATTACAGGTTTCACCTGCAGGCAATATAAAACTAATGACATTTTCCCAAATACTGAAACAACGCTTTACTTCAATTTTAATTGCTTCCCTATTACTTCTACAAATCACAGCGTGTGGCAGTGGCAGTGGCGGCAACCTTACCGACTCTGCGAGTCAACCAGGCTCTAACACTGATAACGACAATAATCTCGAAATCGTTAACATTAGTTTAACGTGGACAGCACCTTCAGAACGAGAGGATAACTCAGCAATATCGTTGTCTGAAATTGCTGGTTACCACGTGTTTGTAGGTACAACGAAAGGCAATTACCCTAACAGTATCACCATCAACGATGGCACAGCTACTGGTCACACCTTCACCAATCTTCCTACGGGTACTTATTACTTTGTTGTAACCACGATTGATACTGAAGGGCGTGAAAGCCAATTTTCATCTGAAGTTGTAATAACGACCTGAAATAAAACATCCGTACCTGTTGAATTTTGATGCGTTACGTCAAAGCCCGGCAAACACGAGGCATCCTGCACTAATAATCTCGCAGAAGCTCCGCCTCATAAAATGCTCAAAAACTAAAAATTAATCCCTATTTTAAATTGCACTCAGTAAGAGCTCCGCACTTACTGTGAGATGCGTATTATTCGTAGATAAAAGAGTACCCATGAGCCATTACCGTATATATAAATCCCGTTTAAATTCAATTCTGTTTACTTTAATGTTGACTCTACAAATATCTGCATGTAGTACAGAAGACAATCTTGCTACAGCAGCAACAAACATCAACTCTGACGAAATCATAGATACTGAAACTAGTCATGCCGCGATTATTACCGGCACCGATAGAGGCAACGTGACGGAGGATGTCGACCCGGATAATGATGGTCTGCTAGAGTTCAGCGGAACGTTAAACATCAGCGACAGCGATGCCGGTGAAGCTGCTTTCATCGCCACAACGGTCAATGGCAACCTCGGCAGTCTTATCATCAACTCTACCGGTCACTGGCACTACGCTGCCAATAATAGTCAAACTGTTATTCAGAACCTGGACACGGGCTCATCATTAAGCGACAGCCTGATCGTCAGCAGTATTGATGGCACTACACACACTATCATCATTACCATCAACGGCACAGACGAAGCCAACAGTCCGGCCATCATTACTGGCACCGACAGCGGCAACGTGACAGAAGATGTCGATCCAGACAACGATGGCCTGTTAGAAGTCAGTGCCACATTGAACATCACTGACAGCGACGCAGGTGTAGCTGCCTTTGTTGCCGAAACAGTCAATGGCAGCTTCGGCAGTCTGACGATTAACTCGACGGGTAACTGGAGCTACGCAGCCAACAATAACCAGTCCTCAATTCAAAATCTGGATACAGGTGCATCCTTAACCGATAGCCTGACGATCCGTAGCGTTGACGGTACCACACATACCATCACGATCTCCATCAATGGTACTGACGAAGCCAACAACCCAGCTATCATTACCGGCACCAGCAGCGGCAGCGTAACAGAGGACCTCGACCCGGACAACGATGGCCTGTTAGAAGTCAGTGCCACATTAAACATCACTGACAACGACGCAGGCGAAGCTGCCTTT
>JAESSQ010000064.1 GCA_016764035.1 Gammaproteobacteria bacterium | reverse complement strand
ATATTTTTACTAATATATTTAATATTATCTATATTCCCAATCAACATGTTTATTAAATCTATCATATGCGAACCATTATGGATTAAACCTTTTGTAAAAGTTCCATGAAAGTAATATATTTGCTTTATATCAGATAATTTTTCTTTTAAAGTATTTAAACTTTTATCAAATCTTCTAGGAAAATTAGTGACTAATTTAGTAGTATTTTTATTTATTAAGTAAGTTAATATTTCTAAGTCATTTAAATTAGAAACGATTGGTTTCTCGCATATGATTAACTTAGGAGCAAAAATAGATAAAAGTTCATTAATTATTTTTAGATGTAATTTTGTTGGTGTAGCTACTATAAAAATATCACTTTTATGTTCATTCACAGATTCTTCTGTACTAGAGTAAATAGAAAAATCTGTGCCCCATTTTTTATGAATATATCTTTGCCTCTCTTCATTTGGTTCAACAATAGCATCGAGCTTAATTAATGGATGCTTTAGAGCTCCATGAGTGTGCGTCAAGACATTATGATCAGAGGGGCTATCATATCCACATGACATAGCTCCCCCACCTATAATTGTTAATGAATACATTTTAATTAACCTTTTAATAGAACGTTTAATACAGTATCAAAACTTTCTGATTTACTATATAGGTTTGATTTGTTAGCTTGCTCAAAAACAAGCTTTCTTACATCTCTTAAATTTGTTAATATATATTTTTTAGGTAAGGGTATATTTGGAGTATGGTGTCTATCTGATATATAAGATACAGTTTTTATACCTAAAATATAAGATATGTATAATGCCATACTTCCTATGCCTATAGTGAGTTTACTTTTACTTAATGTAATGGTTAAGTCTTCCTCATAAGATTCTACTACAGAGACCTTCTTTTTCGGAAATTTAGCAATAACTTCATTATATTTATTTTTATTCTCGGTAGGATGTAATCGGACAACAACTTGATTAAACATAGCTAAAATATCTTCTAATAAAGCATATTCATAAGCATTTGAGTCAATTTTATCTACTACTGTAGGCTGCGATATAAAAACTATAGAATCAAATATTTTGTTTTCAATTAAAGAAAAACTAGCAATTATATTTTCTATATAGTAATTTTTAGTTTGGAATATAGGTATTTCAGTATTTAATAATTCTTTTGCTTTTTTATTGGCAATATCATCCATAACTAAAATAGCATTAGGTAAAGAATTTTCAAAAAATCTTTCTTTATATCTAGCCCAATGGTCAATCAAAGCTATAGATTTTATAGTATATTTTATGCAAATACTCTTCACAATACTACTAAAATTAACTTGCCATCCAGTGCCATATAAAATGATATCAGGCTTTACCTGACTTACTATAATATCCAACTCATCTAATTTAGAGAAATAATGAAATGCAATATTATTTTTTTTAAAATTTTTAGATGCTTGTGAGTCGATTAATGCATAAGTATTCCATTCATACTCGTATTCATTTAAAATAAGGTGACTAATGTATTCTGTTGCACCAGCATCATTTGAAATAATTAAGATTTTTTGTTTACTAGTTATGATAAACCTTTTCTACGTATCTCTTCATTTGCACTTACTTTATCTGGATTATTTTTCATAAAATCTACAATCTCTTCAAAAGAAAAATCAAAATTATCAAAATTTTTGCACACATTGTTTATAACTTCCCAATCTTCAATAGTATCTAATACTAAAAAAACTTCAGGACAATTTAGGTCTTCATATATTTTTGTTTTGGATGTATTATATTTTCCACTTGTATATATATATGGTGTAACATGCTCCATGTCTAAATACTCTAACTCTCTATCTTTAGTAACGCTTTCTAATACTTCTTGTGTATATACTTGAGCACCATAACCTACCAAACTACTGACTGATATATAATCATAATCATTATCCAAGTATCTTTGTATAGCATAGTCTACAAGCTTATCATCTAATAATATACAATCTCCTGTCAACTCTACAATGATATCGCTATTATACTGTTTATGAGTATTTAGCACTCTTTCATATACGTTATTTTCACTACCTCTAAAATAATTAATATTGTTCTGTTTACACCAGTCAACGATAACATCATCTTCTTTATTTATAGTCGTAGCAACAATAATCTCATCTACAAACTTAGCTTTTTTAATTCTGTCAATCATAATTTCCAATGCTGGTTTACCATTAATTTGCATTAATGTTTTTCCAGGTAACCTTGTAGATGTCATTCTAGCTTCAATAGATATATTTATTTTCATTTCTACTCCTTACTTCTCAGCTGACAAATATTTCTAAATATCATTTTTATAAATTAAATAAATTATCGTAATATTTAGTTCGTTCTATTCTAAAAAAATTTTCTAGTTCTTTTGTAAATGTTTCTTTTGGCATATTTTTGTATCGTTGTTTAAACTTTTCTTTTGAGTCCCATAAAGAACCTCTTTGTTTAATTATTTTTTTATATGTTTCATAAACACACGCTATTGTTATAGAATCACATATATCTCTAGCTTTAATATATTTGTTTGTATGAATACCTTCAACTATATAGCCTAATAAACCCATTCTCTGAGCCCATCCTTCCAAGCCCTTATGCTGACCAGCAGATATACGATTAATACCAATCACTTCAAAAGCATGTACAGTAATTAAGGCTATTGCTTCTAATGAAATATATGGTGATCCTCTTTTGTCCATCGATGAATCAACGACAATTGCCAAGTCACAAGTCTTTTTAATCAAATTTATCTTAGATAATGAGACTACACCTAAATATTTGGATTTATTTGAAATAATTAAAATCATTCTATCATTTTTTTGCGATACAAAAAAATTCTCTTGTTTATCCACTGTATTTGGAAAAAAACCTTGTTCTAGATATTTCGTTATTTTAGGGTTGTTAAACCATTTATACCAATTAGACCCTTTAGCAAACTCTCTTGTTGGAATGCATAAATCTATTGTTTCACCTTTAATAAAAATATCAAGTTCTTGCATAAGTTACTCTCCTAGTATTTATAAGTAATAAGTACGGGTCAATCTCTATCAAACTATATCCTTAAAGTTTAAAGGTACACCAAATTTTAAATTTTTCACTGAAACCTTTCCTAGTACTTCAGATAAATATCTTGGATGCATTCCATATCCAGGTCTTACACTTTTTATATTTTTTTCAGTTATTTCTTCACCTTTTTTTATATCGGTTGACACATAAAGACTGCGTGATGAATGTCTAGATTTTTTCTTTGTATCTGTCATACTATAATCAATTTTACCTAAAAGTTTTTCTGCGTCTCTTATAGATTTAACCATATCTAAGAACTCACCTTTATCCATAGAAAAACCAGCATCTGCTCCACCAATTGATTTATCTAAGATAAAATGTTTTTCTATGATTTTTGCACCCAGTGTTACCGCAACTACAGGTGCTGTTGAACCTAATGTATGATCTGAAAATCCAGCCACCACACCAAAGGTTTCTGCTATATTAGGAATCATTTTTAAATTTGCTTGATTCAGAGGAGCAGGGTATGAACTAGTGCATTTTAACAATACTATTTCATTGTTTCCCACACTTCTACATATATTCACTACATCTTGTATCTCATCTATTGATGCTATCCCTGTAGATATAATTATAGGTTTCATTTTTGAAGCAGTATATCGTATAAGCTCATAGTCTGTTATTTCAAATGAAGCTATTTTGTAAGCAGTAGGATTAAATTGTTCTAAAAAATCAACATTACTTTTATCAAAAGGTGAAGAAAATATATCGATACCTATTTCTCTAGCATAGTCAAACAACTCTTGATGCCACTCCAAAGGAAGAGCAGATTCAGTATATAAATCATACAATCTTGTCCCTGCCCATGGACCATTTGGGTTGGCCATAAACTCTGTCTTATCAGAATCTAAAGTTAATGTATCTGCAGTATAGGTTTGCAGTTTTATAGCATTAGCACCAATCTCTTTAGCAGCCTTTATAGTGTCTTTAGCTATTGATATTTTACCACCATGATTAGCACTAAGTTCTGCTATTATAAACACTCCATCGATATCTAAATTGAAATTCCCTATTTTCATATTTTATTAATTTACTTTTTTATTAATATATTCAACTATATTATCAATGGTTTGCACTTGACTTAAGTCCTCATCAGGTATCTTGACATCAAATTTCTCTTCAAGTAAAAGATATACATTTACAAGATCAAGGGAATCTATACCTTGTTCACTCATTGCTACATCACATTTCATCTCACTTACATCACCTAATACTTCTGCATCTACTATCACTTCTTTTATATTTTCAACGGTTGCATTCATAACTTTTTCCTTTTTATATTTTCTCAATTACAGTACTACCCCACGATAGTCCCACACCATAACCTGATAATAACATTCTATTATTTCCATCTTTATGAATCTCTTTTTCCAAAATTATTGGAGTAGATGAAGAAATAGTATTTCCATACTCATATATATCAAAAGGTACTTTCTTTATATCAACTTTCAATCTTTTTCTAATTGTATCAACTATATATTTACTTCCCTGATGAAGTATATATTTATCAATATCATTATCTTCTAATTTATT
>JAESSQ010000063.1 GCA_016764035.1 Gammaproteobacteria bacterium | reverse complement strand
TTGCAGGCGCATACAGACCGCTTGTTTGAATCGGCAGCTCTTATGAATATGGAAATTCCGTTTGATAAAGACACACTAAATAAAGCGCAACTTGCAGCAGTGGCTGACAATAATTTGCAATCGGCTTACGTCCGTCCAATGTGTTTTTATGGTTCGGAAGGAATGGGTTTGCGCGCCGATAATTTAAAAGTGCATGTTATGATTGCGGCCTGGGAATGGGGTGCTTATTTAGGTCAGGAAGCACTAGACAATGGGATTCGAATTCGTAAATCGACATTTATAAAGAATGATTCACACCCCAGTATGTATCTTGCTAAAGCCAATGGTAATTATATAAATTCCATGTTGGCGTTGGATGAAGCCATGAGCAAGGGTTACGATGAAGCGTTATTGTTAGACAGTAAAGGTAATGTTGCCGAAGGTAGTGGTGAAAATACCTTTATGATAAATGATAGTGTCCTCTATACCCCAGAGCTTACAGCGTCGTTAAATGGTATTACCCGTAACACGATTATTACGTTGGCTAAAGAAACAGGCTACGATGTAGTAGAAACCACGATTAAGCTTGAGCAACTTTATGGTGCGGATGAAGTGTTTTTTACTGGCTCGGCAGCCGAGGTAACCCCTATTCGTGAAATAGATGATCATGTGATAGGTAATGGTTCTCGTGGACCTATTACGGAAAGACTACAGACGATGTATTTTGATTTGGTGCATGGTCGTCTGGCTACACATTCTGATTGGTTATCACTGATTTGATAATTATTGGTTCGATAATTATTTCGTTGCTTACGTCGTTTGCAGAAAAACAAGAGAGGATCATACAATATGCCAAATCCAAACACAGCGTCACAGGAAGGTTTAGATACACCTAATCAGGACGTTCGTATAGAAGTAACACGTGATGTGTTGCCTGTGCATTGCCCAATAAAAGGTTCATCATTATGGGATTCCCATCCGCGCGTATTTATTCCCGTTGAAGAGACGGGTAGTGCGAAATGTCCGTATTGTGGCGCTGAGTATATTTTAATAGAAGGCTAGAATTAATGACTCTCTCAGTTACTGTCATTGTTAAAAATGAAGAAGATAGGATAGCTGATTGTTTGTCTTCTGTGGCGGCTATTGCCGATGAAATAATTATTCTTGATAGTGGCAGTACCGATGCAACGGTGGAAATTTGCCAGAAATATACGGACAAGGTTTTTGTAACAGACTGGCCTGGTTTTGGTATACAGAAACAGCGCGCACTGGAAAAAGCAACCGGTGACTGGGTGTTGGCGATTGATGCAGATGAGCGATTGACACCTGCGCTTGCCGATGAAATAAAAGCAGCACTTGATAATAATCCAGTAGAAGTCGCATTTAAAACTAAGTGGGCAGTTGTTCTGTTTGATAAGCAGTTAAATTATGGTCGCAGCTCACGTTATGTGACCAGGTTGTTTCGTCGAGAAGGCGCTAGTTTTACACCGGATATCGTCCATGAAAAAGTGGTGTATCCTGAGGGGAAAGTTAGAAAGTTAAAAAATCGTTTGCTGCATTATTCAATAAGAGACTATAAGCATTTAATGGATAAAAATAGCTTATACGCATGGCTAGGTGGTAAAAAACGATATGAAAAACAGGTATATGGCGCGGGTCTTTGGGGCGCGTCTATTCGTGCTATTTTAGTGTTTATTCAGATATATATATTTCGTCTTGGGTTTTTGGATGGCAGTGTCGGTTTTTTGATGGCGGTGATATATAGTCAGGGTGCATTCAATAAATACGCTGTATTGTGGAGCCTGCGTAGAAACGCCTAATTATTCTTTATTAGATGCGCACTCAGTAGTGTCGTTTATTTCCAGTAGTAACCGAGCGCTTTTCTGATTTTAAACTTTCGAACTAAATCAAGTGAACGCTTTTTCAAGCCTTTATAGCCTTCTTCAATAAACCAGTCGACAGCATCGAGTACACGCTCACTGGATTTTCCATCGTGATAAGGGTGTAGTCTTTCAGTGTAATGTTGGATTTTTTTCATTAGTTCCGGTGGTCTGGATAATGCTCTTTCCAACGCGGGTAAGATGTCTTCCGGCGACGTTACATTAATCATGCAGTCATCAGGTAGCCGATTTCGGAAGGTGACAACGGGTTTATTTAAAATGAGAAATTCCTGCAATATGGATGACGTATCACATAACATGACATCTGCTTTTAATAGCAAGGGTATAACGTCATCGGTTTCTATAAATGTCAGGTTTTCGTGTTGAATGCGTTTGTAGTTTTCAACAACGATGCTGTCCATTTTAGGATGAAAGGTGACCAGCCACTGATAATTGCTTGTTTTAGAAATCTCTTCGATTGTTTTTAATATGTGCGGCGCTGATGTCAGCTTTTTTGTAAACGTGGAAGAATATAAAATAACAGGTTTACTATTGCTGGTTGTAGCCGTGTTCGAGTAAAAAAATGGATCCAGCTTTGTCCAGCCGGTTTCAACAACTCTAAAATTTCCGTGTTGCTCGGCGAGTTGTTGGTATCTACTTGTTGTGTCAGGTCCTTGTGTACAGTAAAGATCGAAATAATTACGGATAAAATAGTGATCGTCATTAGCGCGCTTACGCGCATCAAAGCCATGAAAAACTGTAACTTTTATGCCGGGAAAGAAGTCGGGTACGATATTGCCAGTAACGAATACCGCACATGGTGTGTACTCTTTGACTTGTTCTACAGAAAATAAGCGTGCTTCATCTTCATGTAAATAGTTTATATCGATCTCTTTACCGGTAAGAAACCACGCCACAGTATCACCGCGTGCCTGTATTGCTTTTTGCAATGGACGCAATATGGCAAATGTGTAGTTTTGCTCGACGTAAAATAAATATTTTCGTTGTTTCATGTGTCGTAAAAGAGTCTTTCATACAGGGACGTGTTTATAAAGTTAGTTTAACTAAGGACCCGTGGACTGTCACTTATTTACTTTGCAGGTTTTCGCATTTTCTGATTTAGCTACAGGTACATTCTGTAAGTAACCTTGATACAATGTGGCTGCCTATTGAATGGAAAGCTTTATGACTAAATTAAATATTCTCATCGTCGGTGATGTCATGCTCGATCGATATCTGCATGGTGATACCTCGCGCGTATCACCTGAGGCGCCGGTTCCTGTGGTGCACTTAAAAAAAGTTGATTACAAACCTGGCGGTGCAGCAAATGTGGCGCTTAATGTGACAGCTTTAGGCGTAAGCAGCAAAGTTATTGGTCTGGTAGGTAAAGATGAAACTGCCATGCTATTACGCAAAAGCTTACAGGAGACCGGAATAGAGGATGGGCTTATTGAGTTGGATGATGCAGTAACGATTTCAAAATCCAGAGTTATAAGTCGACACCAGCAATTAATGCGTCTTGATGAAGAAGACGGGTTTGCTTCATTTGATCATAGCAAGTTGATGGAGAGGGTTGAGCTAGACTTACCCGATGCCGCCGTTATGATACTGTCCGATTATAATAAAGGAACGATTAGTCCCATCCTGCAACCACTTATCCAGCTAGCAAAAAAACATGGAGTACCCGTGCTGGTTGATCCAAAAACGTCAGATTTTTCTTTGTATGCAGGTGCTACGTTGTTGACACCCAATATGTCTGAGTTTGAAGCCGCTGTGGGTATGTGCCAAGACGAAAAGGATATGTTAGAAAAAGCTGCTGTGCTTATAGAGCAGTGTGATTGGCAGGCCGTCTTAATTACGCGTTCAGAAAAAGGTATGTCGTTGGTACGTGATGCTAATAATGCTATGCATCTACCCGCCCAGGTTCGCGATGTTTTTGATGTGACCGGTGCTGGTGATACTGTTATTGCTGTTGTGGCTACAATGTTGGCGCAGGGCAATAACCTGGAAGCTGCTGCTCGTGCGGCGAATGTGGCTGCTGGCATTGTTGTCGGTAAACTCGGCGCGGCTAGTGTAAGTTTTGATGAGCTTAGTCGTGCAATGCAAACAAAACCGGGAGAAGTCTGCACTGAGTCGAGCATCGTTTCTGAGAAGGAGCTGGTTAATGTAGTAGGCGACGCAAAAGCACGCGGTGAGGTCATAATAATGACCAATGGCTGCTTTGATATATTACATGCTGGGCATGTTCGTTATCTGCAGCAAGCTAGAAATATGGGCGACAAGTTAATCGTAGTCGTTAATGATGATGCTTCAGTAAGAAGACTAAAAGGTGAAGCGAGACCGGTAAATACATTGGCGAATCGAATGCAGTTACTGGCGGCTTTAGAGATGGTGGACTGGGTGGTTGCTTTTTCTGAGGATACGCCTAAGCGTCTAATTTGTGCGATATTGCCAGATAAACTTGTAAAAGGTGGTGATTATAAACCAACAGATATAGCTGGTTATGATTGTGTAACAGGAAACGGTGGTGAAGTGGTTGTATTGGATTATCACGAAGGCCTTTCTACCAGTAAAACAATACAAGGCATTATTGATGGTCTGAAAAATTAGTTTACTAATTTTAATATCATAAATATTTGTAATGTGTATTTAATATAGGTGGTGTGATGACACTGGATGTTTCTATAAAAGAGTGGTGGCGTAGTCGATGTATAACACCGCTTGAAGTCATTGTTGGATTGTTAGTGTTTGGCTTGACGGAGTCATGGATATATCGCGCACCGATGATTTCACTCTATTTGTTATATTTTGTTACCTTGGCGACGATTGTATCAAAAGGTTTTGTTGAGCGTTATTGACTGTAAATAAAAACGCTTAACGGTGCTTGGTATATGGCATGAATAGTAAGAACATTACGTGGTAGATGGTGATGGAAGCTGCGTTATCGTCCTGAGTAATTGCGAAACCTTGGTTGCCAAAAAAGTTTACAAGTAATTATTTATTGCGCGCTAAAAATTTGTTCTTTGCGAATGTGAAAATTCATAGCATTATTATTCGGTGCTATTAATAAGTGAAGTAAAAAACTTTATGTATTTTTTTGTGGTGAGTTGGTGAGACATATCATTTAACAATATATCTTTACTGTGTTTAGAAAAAAATTGCAGCTTCTGTGGTGAGTCATAAATCTTTCGGATACTTGTCGCTAAAGCAACAGGTTCAGCTAAAGGTACGATGTATCCGTTGATGTCATCTTTAATTATCTCCATGCTGCCTTTATTTGCCGATGCGATTACTGGTGTGCCATAGGCTAATGCTTCTAAGATAACACGAGGTAAGCCTTCACCTGATGTGGACGGTTGTACCAATATACTGCTGGCAGCTATTAATTCAGGGGCATCGTGCCTGTATCCTGCCTGGTGAATTCTTGAAACCATTTTGTTGTTATTGATTGTGCTTAGGTATGGTTCTCTGTCGGCGCCTTTACCTACAAGTAAGAGGTGTAAATTATGTAAGTCTGCCAACAGGTTGCATGCTTGTAGGATAATATTTAGGCCTTTATGAGGGCGCGCATTGATAACGCAAATTACAGTAAAAGCATCCTGATTAATGCCAAACTCTGATAAGTCGGCAGCTGGTTTGTTGTACCAGTGCAACTCATGGCCTTTGTAAATACGTATAATTTTTTTGTTTTTTAAGGTTTTTTTTGAAGAAACGTAGTCGTACACATAGTCTGATACGCAGACAATAGCATCCACTCTTGGGTGTAAAGTTCCTAGATAATTTCCTGGGTCGTGCCAGTATAAACCGTTGGCAGTACCACGATATACTGCCAGTTTGACCTTTAGACCTATACAGGCAAAAGCTGCATTTGGAATAGATTTTGAATTGGTGGCATATACCACATCAATTAATTGTGCTTGGACAGTTCGCCTGATTAATTTAATAGACGTTAGGCTAAGTTTTTTAACTATCGGTTTACCAATGATAGTAATACCATGCTGCAGAAGTCTTTTATTATACGATGTGTTTTTGTGAGTGATTAAGGTAATGTTATGGCCTGCTTTGGCCATGCTGATATAAATCTCTAGCTCTGGGCGAATGCTATTGAAAGAGCTATCTGATGAGGTGCAAACGAGGATGTTCATAGTTTGTTTCGGGTAAAGAAGCTATTGGTCCTTCGGTTCAAGTAATGTTTTATATTCGAGATGTGCGTAATTTCTGGCGGAGCTATTAATTACAAAAGTAATGATCTGAATCGATAGTATTAATTTTAGTGTAACCTAACGTTGTCATCATGGTAAGTAACGCAGGGTATGAGATAGAAAAAGATTCTATTTGTAATATACACTTATTGTTTTTAAGGAACGCTGTCATTCCGGCGATGACATCTTGCTCATGGCCTTCGACATCAATCTTAATACCGACAATTTGTTTTTTAAATTTAAAAATTGAATCTAGTTGTTGCGTTTTCACGATTGATTGGCCGTCATCAGACACATGGCTTTTACCTCGGTTGTTCTCATCGTAATGATGAAATTTTAATTCACCATCTTTGCTAGATAGTGCATAGTCATAAACAGTTATCCTGTCATGTAGCTTATTTAGAAATAAATTTGCATACAGTTGGTATCTATTTATTTTGTCAGGTTCAAAGGCATGTATTTCTGTCTGATTAAAACATTCTTCACTCGCAATTAGCATACTGTAGTGACCCCAATGTGCTCCAATATCAATAAAAAATCTGCAATTATTGGTTTTTAATTGAGAAAAAAAGTAATCTATTTGAGGTTGCTCATATTCTGAAAATGCATTAATTATCCTGTCAACTCGATTCCTCATATCAATAAGGTAGGTTAACTTAGGAGACTTTTTAATATAAAACCGCTTGCCAATAAGCAGGTGAATATTTTTTTTAAAAGACATCAAAAGTTTTTTATGTAGTTTCATGTTTTTATATTTGAGCGATTTTATTTCAGACTATATACGATATATTAATTATTATTATGAGGTGTCATGCAAGATATCATTCACTACTAGGGGTATATCTTCAAATCATTGAACAAATTCGTATTTAGGACATGTTAACTATTGCTTAGTTGCATGTACAGTGTAGATGCACTAATGATGTATGAGCATGTGATTTATTTCACAAATTGTGTTTGTAAAATCTCATCTAATACATCAGTTACATCACAGACATTTATAATTTCCATTACATCAGCTGCACGTACGCGTTTTCCCCATGCTGCATTTTTAACGTTTTGTTGATTATATTTTTTTAATGCGTCGGGGTATTTGTTAACTGTCCATTTTAATGAACTGTAAGGTCCGGTTCGCAATGGGTTGCTACTCGCGTATAGACCGATAACGGGCGTGCCCGTGGCGGCTGCCATATGCGCGGGACCGGTGTCCGGAGCAATGACAATATCTGCAGCAGATAAGATTGCTTGTAATTGTTTTAATGTGCTTTTTCCAATGAGGTTAGTAACGGGTGTCGTTGCTTGCTCTGCAATGGCATCACCAAATGCACGTTCTTCTTTTGCCGGGCCGCCAGTCAGGACGATGTTTAAGTTGTGATTTGCCGCGGCATAGTCAATGGTTGCGGCATAGTGTTTAATATCCCAGTTGCGCCAGTTATTCGCCCGTACACTGGTACATGGATTTATCACAAGAGTCGATTTACCACCAAGTGTTTGTTTGGCATAGGCAATGTCATTGTCTGATACGGGAATATCCCAGCGATAAACTTTTTCATTAATGCCAAGTGTTTGTAGAAATTGAAAAAAAGTATCGATGACATGAACACGTGCGTCACCGGTAATAGACGCGTTTGTGAACAAATGTTGAAAATCGCGTGAACGGGCTTTATCGAAACCTATTTTAGTATCCGCCCGAATTATCAA
>JAESSQ010000062.1 GCA_016764035.1 Gammaproteobacteria bacterium | reverse complement strand
CGGAGTAAATAATGCCAGCCATAAATGTAGATAACAATTTCACAGCACTTAACCCTGCATCTATTAACAATACAGACGCAAACAAACCTAATGATGAGTTAAATCAATCGGATTTTATCCAATTATTGGTTGCACAGGTGAAGCATCAAGATCCAACGAAACCGATGGATCCGAGTCAATTTATGAGTCAACTAACACAGTCTTCGATGGTTAATGGCATCAATGAATTGCAAAAATCATTCGACACACTCGCAACTAAACTATCTTCCGACCAATCATTACAGGCAGCAAGTTTGGTTGGTCGTTCAGTATTAATACCTAGTGACCAGGGTCTGTTAACAACAGGAGGTTCGATCAGTGGTCAGTTGTCACTAGACGAGCGTGCGAGTGATGTGAATATAAAAATATATAACACCTCGGGTGAACAGATTAAAACTCTTGCACTTGGTGATTCAAGTGCCGGCAATTTACAGTTCAAATGGAATGGCTTTGCAGATGATGGCAGTGTTGTACCCGCGGGTAATTATTTAATAACGGCAGACGCCTTTGTTCGTGGATCACAACAATCACTTGTTGTTTCACTGGAGTCACGTATCGACAGTATAAATATCAATAAAGGCTCGGCAGGATCACCGTCCGGTACTGTATTAAATCTGTCTAGTGGTCAGTCCGTAGCGCTCAGTGAAGTGACAACAATTAAATAATTAAACTTACAAATTTAGCTAAACGAAATAAATAAACGAACAGGAGAAACACATGGGATTTAATACGGCATTAAGTGGCATCCAGTCAGCTTCAAGTGACTTGAATATTATTGGTAACAATATCGCTAACTCTGCGACCACAGGTTTTAAAACATCACGTGCGGAGTTTGCTGATGTGTTTACATCTATTGGTCAAGGTGTACGTTTACAGGCTTCAGCCCAACAATTTACCCAGGGAAATATCGCCTTTACTGACAATCCACTAGACCTTGCTGTTAGTGGCAATGGTTTTTTTCAATTAGAAGGTGGTGGTACAACGGTCTATAGCCGAGCTGGCAATTTTAAACTTGATTCAGGCGGTAACGTAGTTAATAACGATGGTCTTTCATTGACGGCAAGGCAGGCAGACAATAATGGAACCATCACAGGTGCGATAGCGCCTTTACAATTGAGTAATGCTTACGTTAATGCAAGCCCTACAGCTTCGTTGCAAGGTGGTGTCAACTTTGATGCACGCGAGGCAGAGACGAATAGTAACTGGTTACTTATTGCTGGTGTACCCGATACCGGTGGTTATAACTCTTCTACGACAACAACTATTTATGACAGTCTAGGTAATGATCATACGGTTGCCTTGTATTTCAGTAAGCTTGACCCGGTGGCTAGTCCTAACCAATGGAATGTGCGTACACTCATTGATGGCGTAGAAGAAGACGCTACCGTTGTGTCTTTTAACTCAGATGGTTCTTATAACGCACCGGCATTAATACCTATTGTATTTAATCCTGGTGGTGGCGCAACGGCCGGTCAGGCATTTGATGTTGATCTGACAGCAAGTACCCAGTACGGAAGTGAATTTGCGGTTACCAGTTTACAACAAGACGGTTATACAGCGGGACAACTGTTAGGTGTTGATGTCGACGACACCGGTATTGTTTTTGCACGTTACAGTAATGGTCAATCACAGGCGGTAGCTCAGGTTGTGTTAGCTAACTTTGCTAATGTCCAAGGTCTTAGACCTATCGGAAATACAGCGTGGATAGAAACATTTTCATCTGGATCACCCGTTGTCAGTGACCCTGGTACAGCGGTCTCGGTTTGGTGCAATCCAATGCACTTGAAGAATCTAACGTTGACCTTACCGCACAGTTGGTCAACATGATTATTGCGCAACGAAATTTCCAGGCGAACGCACAGACTATTCAGGCAGAAGATGCCGTTACGCAAACTATTATTAATCTTCGTTAAACGAACTGGGTAAAACTTAAGGAAATTATTATGGATCGTATGCTTTTTGTAGCCATGAGCGGTGCTAAAGAAACAATGAAAGCACAAGCTATAAATACCAATAATTTAGCTAATGCTAGTACGGTTGGTTTTAGGGCGGATTTTCAATCCAGCCTAAGTCAACAGGTGTACGGTCCTGGGCATCCAAGCCGTGTTTATGCATCGACCAATACAGAAGGTGTTGATTTTTCAAACGGCACAATCATCAGCACAGCTCGTGAACTCGATATGGCGGTAAATGGTAACGGTTGGATTGCTGTGCAGGATGCTAACGGTCAAGAAGCTTATACGCGCGCAGGTGATTTACGTATTGATAATGTGGGTCAAATAACAAACGGTGCTGGGTTTATGTTATTAGGTAATGGTGGGCCAATTTCGGTTCCACCACATAATAAATTACAGATAGGCGCTGATGGAACCATATCGATTCAACCCATAGGGCAATCAGTCGATACTTTAGCAATTGTCGATCGTATCAAATTAGTTAACCCTGAGAATCATCAATTAGAAAAAGGTATCGATGGTTTGATGCGTATGCGAGATGGTACAACAGCGCAAGCTGATAGCGGTGTCGGCGTCGTTTCTGGTTCACTTGAATCGAGTAATGTTAATACCGTAGGTGCAATGGTAAGGATGATTGAATTAGCGCGTCAGTATGAAACCCACATCAAATTAATGGCTACAGCAGAAGACAATGATAGAGCATCAGCAGAAATGTTGAAAATGAGTTAAGCCGGCTATAGAAAAATTGTAGTTATCTTAGACACGTTATATAGAGGAAAAAATTATGAGTTCAGCATTATGGATCGCAAAAACCGGACTTGAAGCACAACAAACACGAATGGCAACGATTTCAAATAATCTTGCCAATGCAAGTACCACAGGATTTAAACGCGATAGAGCTGTTTTCGCCGATTTAATATACCAGAATATTGTACAGGTGGGTTCTTCTTCATCTGAAGATACTCAAATGCCATCAGGTTTAAATATCGGTACGGGTGTACGAACGGTTGCCACAGAAAAACTATTCTCACAAGGTAACATCGTACAAACAGGTAACCCTATGGATATAGCAATTCAGGGTAGAGGCTTTGTACAGGTATTGTTACCAGATGGTGCTACAGCTTACACACGTGATGGATCATTACAAAAAGATTCAACAGGGCAGCTCGTAACATCGATGGGCTATCCGATAGAACCTGGCATTTCTATTCCAGATGATGCACTTAATGTTTCGATTAGTTCTGACGGTGTGGTTTCAGTTGTAGCACAGGGTGATTCTACGCCGACAGAAATTGGCACCATGCAACTTGCGGATTTTGTTAATCCTTCAGGTCTACAAGCAATTGGTAATAACCTATTTTTACAATCAGGTGCTAGTGGTTCACCACAAACAGGTACACCAGGGCTAACAGGTTTAGGCACGCTGATCCAGTCATCCCTTGAAGGCTCTAATGTAAACACGGTTGAAGAGTTGGTGAATATGATTGAAACACAGCGCGCTTATGAAATGAATTCAAAGGCAATTGCTACGGCAGACCAAATGTTGCAGTACGCTACCAATAATATGTAATAACAAGGTACTTATTCTGATGAAATTTTCTGGATATACATTTACTCTTCTCATGCTAATTAGCAGTATGTTGTTGAGCTCTTGTGCTTCACCAACGCGAGGCGACCCAGAGTACGCGCCGAGTAAACCGGTTAGTCAGTACGGGCCAGTACAGCATAGTGATTCTATTTATCAGTTGGAGTCTGCATGGTTATTACTCGAAGACCTAAGACCGCGTCGTGTTGGTGATATGTTAACGGTAATGTTACAAGAAAAAACAGATGCTAAAAAGTCTGCGGATACAGACACGAGTAAGGTAAGTTCTAATACTGCGGCAGCTGCTTCTATTTTAGGTGCGCCACTAACAGCTGATGGCAGAAACTTACTGGCAACAAATCTTTCCTCAAATTATGATTTTCAAGGTGAGGCAGAAAGCAATCAGAGCAACTCGTTAACCGGTAGTGTAACGGTGACCGTTGTCGAAGTGCTGGCTAATGGAAATTTAGTTGTTCAAGGTGAAAAATGGATCAACATCAATAAAGGTGAAGAATATATACGCTTACGCGGCATTGTTCGCATCAGTGATATAAAACCTGACAATACGATATCTTCGGAAAGAATAGCCAATGCACAGATTCAGTACAGTGGTGACGGTGACCTGGCCAATTCAAATGAACAAGGTTGGTTATCAAAATTCTTTAATAGCCCATGGATGCCATTCTGATGAAATGTATACGTATAAAATATTTTTCTATGAGAAAAAGTCTGATACTTTGTATAAGTTTGTTCTTGTTTTTACAAACTTCAATTGTAAGTGCAGAACGTATAAAAGATTTATCTTCTGTACAGGGTATGCGTGATAACCAACTTATCGGCTATGGTCTGGTGGTGGGTCTCGATGGTACTGGCGATAAAGTCAAACAGGTTTCATATACCGCACAAAGTCTAAAAAGCATGTTGAACCAGTTAGGCATTGTTGTCCCTCCTGGTGTTAATCCGCAACCAAAAAATGTAGCGGCTGTTATGTTACACGCTACATTGCCACCGTTTATTAAAAAAGGTCAAAGAATTGATATCACAGCATCGTCCGTAGGTAATGCCAAAAGTTTACGTGGTGGAACATTATTAATGTCGCCATTAAAGGGAGCTGATGGCAAAGTTTATGCCATAGCACAAGGTAGTCTGTTGGTAGGTGGTTTGGGTGTAGAGGGTTCGGACGGATCCAGTATTACGATAAATGTTCCCAGCGTTGGACGCATCCCCAAAGGTGCCATCGTTGAGCGTACCATTAAAAATTCTTTAGGCTATAGCAATAAATTAGTGCTTAATCTTTATTCAGCCGATTTTACCACTGCCAGCCGCATGTCTGATGCTATAAATAAGCACTTTGGCGATGGCACAGCGCGAGCAATTGACCCGATATCTGTAGAGGTGATGGCACCTAAAACGCAAGCCAATAAAATTGCCTTTTTATCAATGATTGAAAATATCACATTGTCACCGGGCGAGGCTGCTGCACGTGTCATTATAAATTCCAGGACAGGCACTGTTGTTATTAGCAGTGCCGTACGGGTTTCTGCAGCGGCTGTTTCACACGGTAATCTGGTGGTTACTATTCAGGAAAATAAAGAAGTAAGCCAACCCAATTCATTCTCACAAAATGGAACAACAGAAGTTATTGCCGATTCGCAAATACAAGTTTCTTCTGATGATAATCGTATGTTCCTGTTTGATCCAGGTGTAGATCTCAATGATATCGTGCGTGCGGTAAACCAGGTTGGAGCAGCACCCGGTGATTTGGTGGCCATACTCGAAGCCTTAAAACAAGCAGGTGCTTTGCATGCAGAGCTGGTGGTTATTTGATATGGATTCAATAAATAACATAACTAACATTGCGAAAAATGCTGCAATCTACACTGACTTTAACCAATTAACACGTTTACGCGCTGATGCTGCCAACCAGGAAGCTGGCTCTGAAGACGCAAAGAAAACAACAAAAAATGTAGCGACACAGATAGAAGCTTTGTTTTTTCAAATGGTGCTTAAGTCAATGAGGGAAGCGAATTCGATCGGCGATGATACCGTGTCTGATCAAACGCGTTTTTATCAGGATATGTTTGACAAGCAAATTACCCTGGAATTGTCACAAAATAATAAAGGAAACGGTACAGGGCTTGCAGCGATGATCGAACAACAAATATCTGGTGTTAGTGGTAATGAAGTTATAAAAACCAAAGAGTTAAATGATAAAGTTGATTCTTTTTCTCTTATAAAAAACCAGATAGACAGGTCGTTTTTAAATAATCAAAAAGAAGTTAAGAGTGAACAGGAGTAATCGGTATGGGCAGCAGTTTATTAAGTATTGGTACATCAGGGTTACAGGTATTTCAACGTTCACTCAATACTATCGGTCATAATATTGCCAATGTAAATACTGAGGGTTACAGCAAACAGAGCGTTCAATTAGCTGCCCGTACACCTCAGGTTAATGGTTACGGTTTTGCTGGCACTGGTGTTCAGGCAGTAAGTATCACACGTTCATTTAATCAATTTATCGAATCAAATTTACGTAGTACGACGTCTTCTTCTGCTGAGTTTGAACAATTTTATACGCTAGCTGCGCAGTTAGATAATGTGGTGGCAGATTCTGATGCCGGTGTTGCTAATTCAATTCAACGGTTTTTTAATGCCTTACAGGACGTAGCTGATGCACCTTCATCCACAGCGTCACGCGAGGTGTTACTTAGTGAGTCACAAAATTTATCTGAACAATTTAATGAATTAGCAACCTGGTTTGAAAGTGTAAGAAATCAGGTAAATATAGAAGTAAAAAGTAGTGTTACAGAAATAAATAGATTAAGTACCGCCATTGCTGACTTGAATGAAACCATTGTTACCGCACAGGGGCGCTCGGGTGGGCAGCCAGCAAACGACCTTCTTGATCAGCGTGAAACATTAATTCGTGAATTAGCATCATTGGTTTCAATAACAACATTACAACAAGACGATGGCTCATTAAATGTCATGGCGGGTAGCGGCCAGGTATTGGTCGTTGGTAACAAAGCGACGACATTAGAAACATTTATTATTGCTTCAGATCCAGGCCAATTAGGTATAGCGATTAGTGGATCAGGCGGTGTACTGGTACCGATAACGGATCAGATTTCAGGTGGACGTCTTGGTGGCACATTAAATTTTAGAGACAACATGCTGGATCAGGCGAGTAATAGTCTTGGCTTAACAGCCATAGGATTAAGTCATTATATTAATGAACAACAAAATATGGGCATGGACCTAAATGGTTTACTGGGTAATGATTTATTTAGTACCTCACAGCCACAGGTACTAACTCAGGCAGGTGCAACAGGTAACGTAACGGTTGATTATGATGACATTGCTCAGCTGACAAATAATGATTATAAATTACAGTTCAACACAGGGTCATGGCAATTAATAAACAATAATAACAATCAAGCTGTAACGATGACGGGGACAGGTACAGCGCTGGATCCTTTTATTGCTGAGGGCTTGCGTATAGAAATAACATCTGCCCCAGCGGTGGGTGATTCCTACCTAATTCGACCTACGCGTAATGGTGCTGTCGACATGCAGATGGTATTAGCAAATAGTCGTCAAATTGCAGCGGCAGCGCCACTAAGAAGTTTGGCTTCTACGGCGAATACCGGTACTGGTCAAATAAGTGCTGGTGTTGTCACGGATATTAATAATGCTGTATTTCAAAATACACAAGGGCAGTTGTCGCCACCGACATTAGTGCTTTTTACAAGTAGTAACAGTTACGATATTTATGATAACAGTAATCCGGCAGCACCCGTATTACTGGAAGCGGGTATAGCTTATAACGCGGCAACGGGTGGTGATGTATTTCCTACACCGGGTTCATTAGATCATGGTTATAGTTTGCGTATAACAGGTGGGCCAGTGGCTGGTGATGAATTTAACACAGAATATAATACCGGAGGTGTCGGTGATAACCGAAATATCTTACGCATGTCGGCTTTATCCAATGAAAAATTATTGAGTAATGGCACGGCAAGTATTAACGATAGTTACAGTATTCTGGTGTCTGATGTTGGTACGGCAACCAAGCAGGCTGAATTAAACAGTCTGTCACAAAGCCGTGTATTAGAGCAAGCAGTTGCTGCACGTGAATCGACATCGGGCGTCAATCTAGATGAAGAAGCCGCAAACTTAATACGTTATCAGCAAGCTTATCAAGCGGCTGCACAGCTTGTTTCGGTTGCAAATTCGTTGTTCGAGACACTACTTAGTGTCGTACGGAGATAACAGTGCGTTTATCGTCCACACAAATATATCAACAAGCCGTTACGGCGATGTTAAATAATCAATCGAAACT
>JAESSQ010000061.1 GCA_016764035.1 Gammaproteobacteria bacterium | reverse complement strand
TATCGCAGCGGATGATGCCAAAGATATTGCTTTGTTTGATCCGTTTGATGTCGATGTAGAACTTGCGTTTGATCATCGCCAGATACTGGAAGATTATTGTATCTATCGGCGCGATGGCATTATTAAGTTACCTTTATAAATTTCGTTGATATTTGTCAATTCAGTACATTTTCATCAATACAGTCGTATTCGTTAAATTCGAAATTAAATATATATCGAGTGTTCTTAGGTTTTTATAAGTCTCTGTTTTTGGTATACTTTCTCGCATTAAAAATCATTTTCTAGGGCTATCCCTCTTTGAGTAATCAGTCGTGAGCAACCGAACGCTGTCTATCGATGACCGCCTATATGATTATCTTTGCGATGTCTGTATCAACGAGTCTGATTTATTGCACCAACTACGTGTAGAAACGGCTCAGCTAGAATATTCCGTCATGCAGATTTCTCCCGAGCAGGGACAATTTATGTCACTGCTCATTCGTTTGATGAATGCCAGACGTGCTATTGAGATTGGTACGTTTACCGGTTACAGCTCAATCTGTGTCGCGAGTGCTATGCCAGACGATGGTCGACTAATCTGTTGTGATATATCGCCACAATGGACGTCCATAGCAGAAAAATACTGGGCATTGGCGGGGGTGGAAGATAAGATCGATTTATATATACAACCTGCTGAACAGACATTGCAGAATTTGCTAGATGAAGGTGGTGAGCGAACATTTGATTTTGTATTTATTGATGCGGATAAGCAAAACTATATTATGTATTATGAAATGGCGTTGCGCCTGTTACGCAAAGGCGGCATGATAGCCGTTGATAACACCTTATGGTCGGGCACAGTCGCCGACCCCGACAATATTGAACCTGGTACACGAGCCATTCGCCGTTTTAATGAGATGGTGCAAAAAGATGACCGGGTCAGTAAAAGTCTTGTAACCATTGGTGATGGTTTAACCTTGATAGTAAAAGAATTCGATTAATATGCTGAACTGGATAAAATCATTAAAGAACAAAGTGACCTCGTCAAAGCGGTCGCACGCTGAGTCATCGACGTTGAAAAAACAGACAAAGACGAAGAGAAAAAACAATAAAAAGATAAAGAGCACAGCCAGCAGTGCGGCTAGAAATATACAGCATCATAAGGTCGATATCCTCAGCCGGGGGCAGCATGGCATTTCACGTAATAATATCGATGACCACGCATTAAAGGTTTTATACCGTCTACATAAAGCCGGTTTTCATGCCTGCCTAGTTGGTGGTGCGGTGCGTGATCTTCTGATTGGGGTAAAGCCCAAAGATTTTGATGTGGCGACTGATGCGACGCCGGAGCAGGTGCAAAAACTTTTTCGTAATTGCCGCCTTATTGGCCGACGCTTTCGGTTGGCACATATTCATTTTGGTCGACAGATAATCGAGGTGGCTACCTATCGCGCTAATCATGATCTCACGCCGTCAGGTTCGCAGGATGAATCGGGTCGCATCGTTCGAGACAATGTGTTTGGTGCGTTGGAAGACGATGTCTGGCGTCGGGATTTTACCGCGAACGCATTGTATTATGATATTTCGGACTTTAGTGTCATCGATTTTGTTGGTGGCTATGAGGACATAAAAAACGGACAGTTGCGTATAATCGGCGATGCTGAAACGCGTTATCGTGAAGATCCCGTGCGCATGTTACGTGCGATTCGTTTTTCTGCAAAACTAAATTTTGCGATTGACGAAGAAAGTAAAACACCCATATATCAATTGGGCCATTTGTTAGAGGATATCCCTGCAGCAAGACTTTATGAAGAAGTTTTAAAATTGTTTCACTCGGGTCATGCCGTTCGAAGTTTTGAACTATTGCTTGAATTTGATGTGCTTAAATATTTGTTTCCTGAGGCGGCTAAATCTATCGCACAGGATGAAGCGGTCAAAAGAATGCTGATGATTGCGATGACCAATACCGACCACCGTATAAAAAATGATATGCGTGTTACCCCGGCATTTTTGTTGGCGGCATTGTTATGGCATCCGGTGAATTCGCGTACCAGAGAAATTGTTGGTAAAGGTATGCCATATTCTGTGGCTATTCAAAAAATTGCAACAAAAGTACTAAGTCAGCAGGCCGCCAGTGTCTCTATACCTAAACGATTTACCTCGACGATGCGAGATATTTGGGGCTTGCAGACGCGCTTTCATTACCGAGCTGGAAAACGTGCGATGTCTGTTTTAGAGCATGAGAAATTTCGTGCAGGCTACGATTTTTTATGCATACGCGCACAGGCTGACGAGGATACTGGTGCGGTTAATGCGGACGCTAACGGTTCACCAGAAAACTTGAAGCAAGATTGTCAATGGTGGACGGACATACAAGAGCAGTCGGCAGAGCAACAGAAAAATGCGATATTTAATGCGGGTAAAAAAGGTTCAGGAAAATCCGGTAAACGTCGTCGTTCATCAGCCAAGAAGAAAGCAGAAGAATCGTAATAAGTCTTCATGGAGATTGCGTACATAGGCTTAGGTAGTAACCTGGAGCAGCCTTATTTGCAAATTAAAAATGCGATAACAGCTTTAGATGCATTAACGAGTAATAAAGTGTTAGCAGATTCTGGTTATTTTAAGAGTAAGCCCATGGGGCCTGATGACCAGCCAGGCTATGTGAATGCAGTCGTTAAATTGGAAACTACGGTGAGTGCGATAGCGTTATTAAAGCAGTGTCAGTCGATAGAGAAACAACAAGGTCGCATAAAAAAACGACACTGGGGTGAGCGCACAATTGATCTGGATATATTATTGTACGCTCAGGTGCAGATGACAACCGATAATTTGAAACTGCCACATCCGGGTATATGCCAGCGTGATTTTGTGTTTATGCCGTTATTAAAAATATCCCCAGATATTGTCGTGCCTGGGAAAGGTGTATTGGATAACATCGTAAAAACGCATGTAGAAACAAGCGCAGAAAATAATAAAGACTGGCATTATTCCTGTCAATTTGCTGGTGATATCGACAGGTGAAGTTATGAATACGCAAAATGAAAACACATTATCTTGTACAAGTGCAGTCTCTAGTGTAAATGCAGTGACGGCACAAGACGCCCCCGACTTTATCGTTATCGAAGGCCCTATCGGTGTAGGTAAAACAACCTTGGCCAATAAGTTGGCTCGTTCATTTGGTAGTGATCTATTATTAGAAAGTGCAAATGACAATCCTTTTTTGGAGAAATTTTACGATAATCCGAATGCGGCAGCATTGCCTACACAATTGTTTTTTTTATTGCAACGTGCGCGGCAGTTAAACCAGATGAAGCAGGCCGATATGTTTAGTCCTGTTCGTGTGGCCGATTTTTTAATAGAGAAAGACCGACTATTCGCAGAACTTACTTTAGATGCAGATGAACTTGAATTATATGAGCAGGTCTATGCAAATCTGACGATTGATTATCCTCGACCCGATTTAGTGGTTTACCTACAGGCACCGGTAGAAGTATTGCTGGAACGTATACAGAAACGTGGTCTAAAGCATGAGCGATTTATTGAAGCGGCCTATCTGCAGAGGCTTTGCGATTCGTATATTCAGTTTTTTTATCAGTATAACGATGCGCCATTATTAATCGTCAATGCAGCGGATATCGATTTTGCAAACAATGATGCAGACTACCAACTCTTGCACCAACGGATTACTGAAGTACAATCTGGGCGTCATTATTTTAATCCTACACAGGTAGCACTGTGAGTTATGAGTACACAAACCAACACACAAAAAAAAGTAACGGTACGCCGATTGGCAGAGATGAAACAGGCGAAAGAAAAAATAGCCTGTCTCACCGCCTATGATGCGAGTTTCTCTTATCTTCTGGAAAAGTCTGGTGTAGATGTCGTACTGGTTGGCGATTCTCTGGGTATGGTTATTCAAGGAGAAGAAACCACACTACCTGTTACCGTTGAAGACATGTTGTATCACACACGTTGTGTTGCCAAGGGCTTGAGTAATGCGCTATTAATTACCGATATGCCATTTTTAAGTTTTACCTCTATTGAACATGCTGTGTTGAACGCGGGTTTGTTTATGAAACAGGGCGGAGCGCATATGGTAAAACTGGAGGGTGGTGTTGACCAGGCGGATACTGTTGCTGCGCTCAATAAAAATGGCATTCCTGTGTGCGCGCACTTAGGCTTGCAACCACAATATATTCAT
>JAESSQ010000060.1 GCA_016764035.1 Gammaproteobacteria bacterium | reverse complement strand
TGATGGGAATTTCTGCGCTCAATGCCTCACTAGGCCTATTATTAGACATAGGTATCGAAAAAATACAGGCTAAGGTAATTGATAATACCGAATACTTACTAAATCAATTAGCATCACGTGCCGATATAAATATTGTCAGCGCAGTAAAACCCGGTAGCTACGCCGGTATTGTAAGCTTTGTGATGAATCATGTTGATAATGAGAAGCTCTATCAATACTTAATGGCCAACAATGTTATCTGCGCCAATAGAGGTGGTGGTATACGTTTTTCTCCACATTTTTATACCGAACAAAAAGCTATAGACAAAGCACTAAAACTTGTTGACAGCTATACCGAGTAAGGTGTTTACCAACATTGGATTCTATAAGCTAAATGTGAACACAACTCGATATTTTATGTCTTATATTTACATCGTTATAGACTTAGTAGACTAAACTTATGACAGAAGGAACGCATTTAAACATAAGGCTTTCACGTTGTTATTTTTCGTTCCTGAAAACTTTTTAACTATACAAAAAATTATTACTTGCCTAGTAGGTAACTATGTTTCGTTTTGTTAAATTTAAAAACTATATATGGGACAGATTTGTCAGCTGGCTTACTTATGAGTCGCCTAACCACATAACACCACTAACCAGTTTTGAGCGTTTACGTTATGAGCTTCGCCCGGGCGATGTTGTTTTGGTCGAAGGACGCTCAAATGTCGCTGAAATTATTAAGTCCATAACACAGAGCATGTGGACGCATTCCTTTATCTACATAGGTCGCTTGCATGATATTGATGACCCTATGATGCGCGACCGTATCCAGAAATACCGTCACTGCAGCCCTGATGAACAATTAATTATCGAAGCTATATTAGGCCAGGGCATTATCATTTCCCCTATCGATAACTATGAAGGCGAACATCTACGCATCTGCCGCCCTCGAGGAATCACTCGAAAAGATTCTCAAACCGTCATCGAATACGGCATCTTACATTTAGGCACTGATTATAACGTTCGCCAAATCATGGATTTGGCTCGTTTTATGTTTCCCTACTGGTTTCTTCCCAAACGATGGCGCTCAACCCTGTTTGAACATAATGCGGGCAGACCAACAAAAACTGTCTGCTCAACCATGATGGCCGAGGCTTTTGCTAAGGTTCGTTTCCCTATTATTCCTGTCATACACCAGGATAAAAAAGGACGGTTACGCATGATTCGTAGTAATTCAAAATTAATCACACCACGAGATTTTGACCACTCACCTTATTTTGACGTTATCAAATACCCCATTCTCGATTTCGATGAACTCGGCATCTACCGAAAATTGCCCTGGGATCAAACCGGTGTTCACTGTAACGCAATAGGTGACAGTTTTTATTCAGATCCTGAAGAGGCAGAACAATTAACGCCTATCAAATCATCTGACACTATAAAACATAATTCTCTAGATAAAACAGACAGTAATACTGAGCCTGTTATGGTGACGTCTGAAGACGAAAAAGAGATTAAAAAAGCAACCAATTAAACACTTAAAGCTTTGCAAAGCCTATTTTTTGGATTAGAGTAGTATTTAAAAGTATCATTATGCAACTAATAGGCATATCTAACATCTACACTTGAAAGATGACTAAAAAAACACTCACAATCAAACGGTGCAACTTATGATGTGGTCTGGCTTTTTACTACTAATCATTCTTATTTCTGCTTATCTGCGACTGCCATTGCTGGTTTGGTCTTTACTGTTCGCCGCTGGCGTTACCCTCACAACTATTTTTTCTGATTTCAGCTCAACACAGACAAGTTTAATGTGATAGTGGCTGCCACCATCATCGTCCCATTAAATATCAAGACCATCCGCACAATGCTGTTCAGCTCGGCTATTTACAACGCCATGAAAAAGGTCATGCCGACTATCTCCCAAACCGAACAGGAAGCCCTCAATGCCGGTGATGTTTGGTGGGAAGCAGAATTATTCAGCGGTAAACCCGACTTTAGTTTTTTGCAAAGCGTGCCTAAACCAACATTATCGAAAGAAGAACAAACTTTTTTAGACGGCCCGGTAAACACTTTTTGCGAGATGTTAGATGACTGGCAAATCACTCAGGAAGATTACGACCTAACACCTGAGGCCTGGCAATACGCTAAAGATAATGGTTTCTTCGCGCTTATTATTCCCAAACAATATGGCGGTCTCGATTATTCGGCTTATCTACATTCTGAAGTAGTCATGAAAATTGGTAGCCGCAGTGGTTCTGCCGCTGTCACCGTTATGGTACCGAACTCACTAGGCCCCGGTAAGCTTTTAATGACCTACGGTACGCAAGAGCAGAAAGACTATTATCTGCCTCGGCTCGCTAAGGGTATAGACATCCCCTGCTTTGGGTTAACTGGCCCGGATGCTGGCAGTGACGCCGGCGCAATGCCTGATATTGGTGTCGTCTGCTACGGTAGTTACGAAGGTGACGAGAATGTGTTGGGTATCCGATTAAACTGGGCAAAACGCTATATCACGTTAGCCCCTGTAGCAACTTTACTTGGCATCGCTTTTAAATTGTCAGACCCCGAGCACCTGTTAAGTGACGTAGAAGAGCGAGGCATAACGCTGGCGTTAATCAAACGCGACACCGAAGGCGTAGAAATTGGTAAGCGCCATTTCCCTGCTAACCAGGCATTTATGAACGGGCCAATACGTGGCAAAGATGTCTTTATTCCCCTCGATGCGATTATCGGCGGTGTCGATTATGTCGGTAAAGGCTGGGCTATGTTAATGGAGTGCCTTGGTGATGGTCGTGCCATTTCATTACCCGCATTAGGCACAGCCGCGGGTAAGATGAGTTCACGTTATACCGGTGCTTATGCCCGGATACGTCAACAGTTCCATACACCCATTGGTTATTTCGAAGGTGTTGAAGAAGCATTAGCCGTCATTGCCGGACAGACTTATGCCATGGACGCATCACGATCCCTGGTTGCTTCTGCGCTTGATAGCGGTGTCGTACCGTCGGTGGTTTCTGCTATCGTAAAATTACAGGTGATGGAACGTATGCGTGATGTTCTTAACCGCGCCATGGATATACATGGTGGTCACGGTATCTGCATGGGCCCCCATAATCATCTGGGCCGTGCCTATCAATTAATACCGGTCGGTATAACTGTAGAAGGCGCTAACATTTTAACCCGTACCATGATTATCTTCGGGCAAGGCGCCATGCGAAGTCACCCCTACTTACTAAAAGAAGTTCAAGCTGTTCACAGTAGTGATTCCGTACAGGGTTTGAAGGATTTTGATAAAACACTGTTTGCACACCTTGGTTTTATCTTCAGTAATGTCGTACGTTCATACTGGTTCGGGCTAACTTATGCAAAATTTGTTAGCACGCCAGGGGATAATGTCACCCGTCCATATTATCAACAATTGGAAAAAATGAGTTCTGCCTTTGCTCTGATGTCAGACATATGTATAGGTGTTCTTGGTGGTTCATTAAAACGACGTGAAAAAATATCGGGTCGCCTTGCAGATGCCCTAGCTAATTTATATGTTATCTCTGCTGTCATAAAACATTATGAGAATCAGGGAAGCCGCGAAGAAGATGCTGTTTTAGTACAGTGGGCCTGTGACGATGCTTTATACAATATTCAATACGCATTAAAGGGTATTATGAAAAATCTACCAGTTCCCTTCATTGGCCGTCTGTCTAATATGATTGTTTTCCCATTAACAAAACCTTATCAACGTCCTAACGATAAAACCGGTCATAAGGTTGCACGGATTATACTTTCTGCAAGTGAAACCTTAGATCGGCTATCACATGGTATCTACAAAAGCGACGATAAAGACGATGCTACCGGACGTATTGAACACGCATTATTTCTGGTGCTAAGAACAAACGACTTGCAACATAAGTTACGTGATGCTTTCAAAAATGGTCGTCTTAAAAATCGTGATCGTGAAGCTTTTGCAGAAGCCGAACAGAAAAATATCATCTCCGAAAGTGAATATAATTTACTGATAGAAGCTGAAACTGCGATTCAAAATGCAATTAAAGTGGATGAATTTTCATTTAGTGGCTGGGAGATAAAAACGCCGTAACATATAACCAGATTATTTAGAAAAAAGTTTAGTTATATAAATAATGTAGCAGCAACAAAAACAGAAAAAAGTAAAAATGAGAAGCCTAATAGGTAATAAACTATGAGTAAGCAAGCTGGTCGTAAAGTTTATATCGTCGATGGAAGTCGTACACCACAATTAAAATCACGCGGTAAAGTCGGGCCTTTTTCTGCGGGTGATTTGGCCGTTGCTGCCGCTAAGCCTCTCTTGTTACGTAACAACTTTCCTCTCGAAGCGCTGGATGAAGTTATTCTTGGCTGCATGATGCCCGGCGAGCGTGAAGCAAATATTGGCCGCGTCGTCGCCCTACGTTTAGGTATACCCCAAAAAGTACCAGCCTGGACAGTTCAACGTAATTGCGCATCCGGTATGCAGTCGGTCGATTCTGCTTTTAAAAATATTCGAAATGGCGATGCCGATCTAATCATGGCAGGTGGTGTCGAGGCCATGAGTCGTGCGCCGGTATTGTTTAATCACACCATGGTTAACTGGTTAGGTGATTTCATGCGCTCACGTAGCATCGGGCAAAAACTATCGACCATTTTTAAATTACGCGGCAAACACTTCACCCCAGTAATCGCTTTAATTCATGGACTAACCGATGACACGGTCGGTTTAAATATGGGTGAAACTGCTGAAATAATCGCCGAAAATTTTGACATATCACGCCAACAGATGGACGAGTATGCAATGACCAGCCATCATCGTCTGGCTTACGCACAGGAAGCGGGTTATCTCGATGAGATCGAAGTTCTTTATGACGGCAAGGGTAACTATTACGATCACGACGATGGCGTTAGAGCCGATTCCAGCATCGAAAGCCTTGCCAAGTTGCGCCCAGCTTTTGACAAAAAATACGGCAAAGTTACGGCGGGTAATAGCGCACAAATTACCGATGGTGCATCGTGGTTATTACTTGCCAGTGAAGATGCTGTTAAAAAATACAATCTACAGGTACTGGCCTCAATTACTGATAGCCAATGGGCAGGACTTGATCCTTCTGTAATGGGTATGGGCCCCGTCCATGCCATGACCCCCATCATGCAGCGAAATCAACTGTCTATCGAAGATATCGATTACTGGGAGATTAATGAAGCCTTTGCTACACAAGTTTTAGGTTGTGTTAAAGCCTGGCAACAAGATGAATATTGCCGGACAAAACTTAATCTCGAAAATGCCATGGGTGAGGTACCACACGATAAATTAAACATTGATGGCGGTGGCGTCAGCCTTGGTCACCCCGTCGGTGCTAGTGGCGCACGTATCATTTTACATTTGTGTAAGGTTTTACAACGTACCGATGCCAAACAGGGTATGGCAAGTTTATGTATAGGTGGCGGCCAGGGTGGCGCAATGCTCATTAAAAATGAGTCTTCATCACAATTCACAGCTGAGGCATCACATGCTTAATAACGAAGCAGTCAATCATTGGAAGGTTGAAACGGACGCCAATAATATTGCATGGCTGCATTTTGATAATCCCGGGGCATCGGCAAACTTGCTTTCACAAGCGGCCATCAGAGAGCTTGATGACATCATTAAAGGCTTCAAAAATAATTTACCGCAGGCCGTAATCATACTGTCTGATAAAATAAGTAGCTTTATCTTTGGCGCTGATATAAAAGAATACACCGCACTGGAAAATAAACAACAAGCACTGGACTTCATGCATAAAGGCCATGCTTTGATGAACCGTATAGAAGCTTTACCCTGCCCGACGGTAAGCATGATACATGGCCTGTGTTTTGGTGGCGGTACAGAATTGGCATTAGCCTGTAATTACATCATCGCTAGCGATGACAAAAAAACTAAAATTGGCTTACCCGAAATAAAACTAGGTATCCATCCTGGCTACGGTGGCACAGCAAGGTCAATCGAACGTTGCGGCCCCATCGCTGCGATGAACATTATGCTGACCGGACGCGCATTAACGGCACGTGCGGCAAAAAAAATTAACCTTATCGATGAGATGGTACCCATCCGACAGTTAAAAACAGCAGCAGAAAAATATGCACTGACAGCACCAATACGTCACAAAATACCGTTTTTAATGCGACTGGCAAACCATGCCGTTATACGCCCATTAATCGCCAAACAAATGCGCAAACAGGTAGCAAAAAAAGCTAAGCCAGAACATTACCCTGCTCCCTATTCGTTGATTAATCTTTGGCTAAAACATGCTGACAACAAACGCTTGATGCTTGAAAAAGAAGCCGAAGCCGTCGCAGAATTAGCCACCACAGAAACAGCAAGAAACCTGGTACGTGTTTTCTTTTTACAGGAAGGCTTAAAAAGTCAGGGTAAACAAACACCTTTTGAGGTAGAACACGTGCATGTTATTGGTGGTGGCCTTATGGGAGGCGATATCGCTTCCTGGTGTGCTATTCAAGGCTATTCCGTCACAGTGCAAGATCAGGATCCTGCAAGACTGGCGCAAACGATTAAACGCGCGCAGTATTCGTTTAAGAAAAAATTCAAGCGCGATCGTCGCGCCATACGAGATGCGAATGACCGATTAATGGCAGACCACCGAGGTACGGGAGTCCATCGTGCCGATATAATTATTGAAGCCATTTTCGAAGATGTTGCTGTCAAACGTGCCTTGTATGAGTCAATAGAACCTAACATGAAACCGGATGCCATACTGGCAACAAATACGTCCAGCATCAAACTCGAAGATTTAAGTTCTTGCCTAAAAAATCCTGGTCGACTTGTTGGCCTGCATTTTTTCAACCCTGTCGCACTAATGCCATTGGTAGAGATTATCCGAGGTGATGAAAGTGATGAGAAAGTCGTACAACAGACACTGGCATTCGGTAAAAATATCGGCAAATTACCGTTGGCCGTTAAAAGCTCACCAGGTTTTCTAGTCAACCGAATATTAATGCCCTATATATTAGAAGCCGTCACTATGGTCGATGAAGGCATTCCTGCAGAAGTTATCGATAAAGCAGCCACCGATTACGGAATGCCGATGGGGCCAATCGAATTAGCGGATACTGTGGGTCTGGATATCTGTAAATCCGTTGCCAATATTCTCTCTGAAGCACTTGATATGCCACTACCAGAAAATCTGAAAAATCTCTCAGATAGAAAACTGGGTAAAAAAACCGGTGAAGGCTTTTATAAATACAAAGACAATAAACCAATCAAGAATAAAAGTGTTAGTTACGCTAATGATAAAGAAGTGCAAAACAGACTTGTCTTACGATTAGTTAATGAAGCCACTGCTTGTTTGCGTGAAGGTCTGGTAGAAAATCAGGATTTAATTGATGCCGGCGTTATTTTTGGTACTGGGTTTGCTCCGTTCAGAGGTGGTCCACTTGAATACATACGTAGTACAGGTATTGATATATTAAGCCAGTCACTGGCATCACTAGAAACAAAATTTGGTAGTCGCTTTAAAAAAGATGAAGGCTGGTCAGAAATTAAATAACGACTTTTGCTGTTTTCATCTGCGCTTTTAGTTCGGCCTCATCTGCCATAATGACTTTGTTACGGCCATATTTCTTAGCCAGGTACATTCTGTTATCGGCGTTCATCAGGGTTTCCTGAATGGTATTAAATTGCTTAAAGTTTGTAATACCAATAGATACTGTGGCATGAAGTGAAGGAGCGATATCATTAAAGTTGTAATTAGCCAAACTGATACGAATACGCTCTGTTACCTTTTTTGCATTTTTTATATCGGTATCAACTAACAGGCAAACAAATTCTTCCCCGCCAAAACGAGCAGCAAAATCGACTTCACGTATTAACGATTTAAGAATTTGTGAAAACTTTTGCAAAACAATATCACCTGTGTGATGACCAAACGTATCGTTTATTTGTTTGAAATTATCCAGGTCACAATAACAGATTACAAAATCAGCTTTATTACGTTCAGACAACGCTTTTTGCATTGCTAATTTATCCATAAAATATCGACGATTATAGAGACCGGTTAATTCATCGGTGGTCGCTAGTTTTTTATTAACATCAAGTGCTTCCTGCAACTCAATGGTCTGTTGTTTTGTGCGCTCTCTTAATTCATGAATTGATGAACCAGTATAAAGCATGACTAAAATCGTACCACTGAAAAGCCAGTAACTGTAACAATTCAAAATTAATATCTATTCGCTCGGGTTGATTGATAAATATATACAGGATGATTAAGCCATAACCTAGTATGGCAAATAATGATACTGTCAAAAACTCACGAAAACGTAATTTAAAATAACCAAAACTTAACATACCAAAATAGCCCATCAACGTCAGTCCACGCCAATCATTAAGTAGATAAGTTATCACCAATAAAAAAGTCGTACTCCATAATAACTGTGGCACAGTAAGACTTGGGTCATAGTATTTCTTATTCAGGCCTGTACGTATTGCAATGGTAAATAAAAACACACCCGCCCAAAAAAAACTGGTTATATTAAACAAGGTCTCCTTTTCGACCATATATAAATCATAGTAATAAAATATAAAACTAACCGCTGTAAAAGCCATCAACGCAAACACAGAGAATAAATGCCTGTGCATTCGTAACACTTGTTTAGGGTCAGTACCAATTAAAATTTCACGAATTAACATACAAATTTAGTGTGTAATACCAAACGTTTGATAAAAATTCGCACGCGTGATTGTCGCGATATGATCGACGCTAGTATTTCGAAGTTCCGCTAATGTTTCTGCAACGTACTGCACATAAGCGGGCTGATTTTGCTTGCCACGGTGTGGAATGGGCGCAAGATAAGGAGAATCGGTTTCGATCAACAAACGATCGTCAGGTATATTTTTTGCTACCTTACGTAGCTCATCAGCATTTTTGAACGTAACAATACCTGAAATAGAAATCATGAATCCCATCGCCATCACCTGCTCTGCAAATTTCTGACTTTCAGTAAAACAGTGTATAACACCTCCACAAATCTCTGCTTTTTCTTCACGTAATATTGCAAGCGTGTCTTTACTTGCATCACGGGTATGAATAATTAGCGGTTTACCTAGTTGGTTAGCAACTTGTACGTGTGCGCGAAATCGCTCACGTTGCCATTGTGGATTACCTTTATGGTAATAATAATCCAGACCTGTCTCGCCGATGGCTACAACTTTTTTATCAGAAGCCAGCTCAATTAACATGTCAGATGAGAACTCATCACTTTCATCTGCCATAGGATGCATACCAGCAGAAACAGAAATAGTCGGGTAATCTTTAACTTTTTCCAACATCGTTGGATACGTTTTTAAATTAATTGAAACACACAACATATGCTCTATACCAGCGTTATGCGTGTGTTGTATTAGGTTATCAAAATTATTATCGAAATCAGATAAATCAATACAGTCAAGGTGACAATGTGAGTCTACTAACACAGCGATTCCAGTCCAGATTAACTACATTGTATGAGTGATACGATCGGACTGGAGCGAGCCAGCCAAATGAGTTTCTATTTTACCGCGTGTTGC